>JAVBYL010000393.1 GCA_030824035.1 Humidesulfovibrio sp. | reverse complement strand
TACGGCTGGATATACTCCGGCCCCATCGGCGCGGTGCTGAACTCCCTTTTGCTGCCGCCGGATGACACCCGCGACACGCCTTACGGCTGCACGCTGTGCGGGGCCTGCGCCCAGGCCTGCCCCCTGGGCATCGACCACCCGAAGATGCTGCTGGCCCTGCGCCAACAGCTGCGCACGGGCAGCGGCTTCGGGGCGCTGCACACCCTGCTGGCGCGCCACCCCCTGGCCTACCGCGCCGCGGCGGGCACGGCCTGCCTCGTGGCCCCGGACCTGAACCTGCTGGCGCGCCTGCCTGGCCTGCCGGGGGTGAAGGGTTTTGCGCATTCCCGCCGCCTGCCCTCGCTCAAAACGCCCTTTTCGGCGCGCTTCCGCGCACTGCAAACAAGCCGCCGTCGCAAGGGGGACGCATGAGCCGCCAGCGCATTCTCACCGCCCTGCGCGCCGCCACGGCCGCCGCGCCCATTGTCGTGCCCGCGCCTCCGGCCCGGCCCGCGTCCGTCCCCGTCGATGAAACCGCCTGGGAACGCCTGGCCGCCGTGCTGGAGCCGCTGGAGGTGCGCTTGCGCCTGGCAAAAACGCCCGCCGAGGCCATTGCGCACGTGGCGGACATCGCCCGCGAACGCGCCGCAACCAGCTATGTGCGCTGGCCGCAGCTTCCTCCTTATATAATGGATACGCTGGACGCGGTGCTCGCTGACCTTGTGCGTGTGGAGGCCCCCTCTCCCAGCAACGGCCGCCCCTGCCCGGACCTCGCCAAGGTGGACCTGGGCATCACCCACGCCCACGCCGCCCTTATCGACTCCGGCAGCCTCGTGGTTGTCGCCGGGCCGGATACGCCGCGCGCCGTCTCGCTGCTGCCCGCCGTGCACCTTTGCCTTGTGCCGCGCGCCGCGCTGCTGCCGGATGTGTCGGCGCTGCCCGCCATCCTGAACCGCCACCGCGACGGAGCGGGACGCCTGCCCTCCTGCCTGAACCTCATCAGCGGGCCCAGCAGCACCGCCGACATCGAACTGGTGCTGGTGCGCGGCGTGCATGGCCCCATCGCCGTCGAGGTGGTGGGACTGGACTGGGACGAATAGAAAGAGAGGGCGCAAGCGTGCGGGAGTGAGGGAGCAGGGGCAAAGTCCCGCTCGCCGGAGACCTCCCCTCCGCTCCGCCCCCAGCACGTGCCTAGCCTTCGCCGCCCAGGTGCTTGCGGATGCGCTCGGCCAAGCCGGCCCCAATGCCGCGCACCTGCCCGATGTCCTCGGCGCTGGCCTTTTTCAGGGCCGCCACGGAGCCGAAGGTGTCGAACAACCGCTTGGCCAGGGCTGGCCCCAGGCCGGGGACGGAGACGAGAGTCCCGGCCAGGGCGCTCTTCCGGTTCACGGCGCGGCCCTTGCCGATGACGAACCTGTGCGCCGCATCGCGCACGCGCTGCAGGAACAGCAGCTCCTGACCGCCGGGCCGCAGGGTGACGTGATTTTTGCGCCCAGGCCGGAACACGCGGTCTTCCAACTCGCCAGCCCGGCGCGTCGGCCCCTTGGCGATGGAGGCGAGCTCGAACAGCCCGTTTTGCCCGGCCTCGTCCAAAACGCGCTCCACCACGCCCAGTTGTCCACGCCCGCCGTCGATGAGCAGCAGATCCGGCCAGGGCGGACCGGACTCCAGCCGGCGCTGGGTGAACCGGGCCAGGGCGGCGTAGTCGTCCGCGGTGCCCTCCAGCTCCGGCAGGGCATATACGCGGGAGTGCTCCTTGCTGCGCTGGCCTTCCTCATACACCACGACCCCGGCGCGCACGCCCTTGCCGCCGTGGTGGGTGATGTCCACGCACTCCACGCGCAGGGGCAGGCGCGAAAGGTTCAGGGCGCGTTCCAGCAAGGCCGGAATATCCGGGGCATCCGCGCTGCGGTGGGCGGTGAGGGCGAGGTCGCGGGCCATCTCCATGAGACGCCGCTCATCGTCGCCGCGCGGCTGGCCCAGACGCACAGGCCCGTCCCGGCGTTCGCCCAGGATCTCAGCTAGGGTCTCGCCCAGTATCTCGCCCGGTATCTCGCCCGATGTTTCGCCCTTGTCCGGGGTGCCGAGAGTTTCGGAAACGACCACCCGCGCTGGGATGAGCCGGTCCTCGGAGTAGAACTGCGCCAGGAACGTCTCCAGTGCTTCTGGGGCCTCGGTGGCGCCGAGCCCGTCCCAGTGGTAGGTCTTCTGCTCCAACATCAGCCCGCCGCGCAGGAAAAGCAGCCCCACGCCAAGCCCCTCGCTGGTGGGCACCACGGCGATGACGTCGCGGTCCAGGGCGTCGTGCAGTACAGTGGCCTGGCTTTCCAGGGTGCGCTCAATGGCGGAAAGTTGATCGCGCAAGGCGGCGGCGCGCTCGAACTCCAGCGCCTCTGAGGCCGCAAGCATCTGGTCGCGCAGGTGTTTTGCCAACGCGCGCGACTTGCCGGACAGGAACTGCTCGGTCTGCCGGACGATCTCGGAGTAGCGCTCCTTGTCTACCAGGCCCACGCAGGGCGCGAGGCACTGCTTGAGCTGGTGGTACAGGCAGGGGCGCACGCGGTTGCGGAACATGTGATCCGCGCACTTGCGCAGGGGAAAGATGGACGCGAGCAGCTTTTGGGTTTGGCGGGCGGCCTGGGCCGAGGTGAACGGGCCAAAGTACACGGAGCCATCGCGCACGACGCGGCGGGTGAGCGTCAACCTGGGGAAGGCGGCGGCCTTGTCCAGCCGGAACAGCAGGGAGCGCTTGTCGTCGCGCAACACTATATTATAGCGGGGCCGGTGCTTCTTGATGAGGCTTTCCTCAAGCAGCAGGGCCTCTTTCTCAGTGCCGACGAGGAGCACGTCGATGTGCGCGACCTTGCCCAGCAGGGCGGTGGTCTTGGGCGC
>JAVBYL010000384.1 GCA_030824035.1 Humidesulfovibrio sp. | reverse complement strand
GTGGTCCTCGGCCCCGGCCCGGCCTGGATCGCCGCCGCCTGCTTCGGCACCCTGCTCCTCACGCTCTCGCTCATCGACCTGCAAACCTACCTGCTGCCGGATGTGCTGACCCTGCCGGGGGCCGTGGCCGCCCTGCTCTGCTCCACCTTTTTGCCCCAGGCGCACACCCTGGGCATCGGCTGGCGCATGGCTGTGGCCGGTGCGGTGCTGGGCGGCGGCGGGCTGTGGCTCCTCAGCGAGCTGTACCGGCGCATTCGCGGCGTGGAGGGCCTGGGCCTGGGCGACGCCAAGCTCATGCTGCTGGTGGGCGCCTTCCTCGGCCCGCTGGCCGTGCCCTTCACCCTGGTTTGGGGGGCGTGCCTGGCCCTGCCCTTCGGCCTTGTGGCCGCCGCGCGCGACCGGAGCCATCTGCACGGCGAAACCGCGCCGGAAGCGGACGCCGACCAAGGCGAAGTCCTGGACGGCACCGGCCTGCACACGGCCATCCCTTTCGGGCCGTTCCTGTGCGCCGGGGCCGCGCTGTACCTGCTATACGGCCCGCAGTTTTTGCGCTGGTGGCTGGGCGCGTAGCACCAGAGCCCCCCGGCTTTTTGCCGCCAGCCCCCCCATTTATCCCGACCTTATTCATAAAGTTTGGAATTTCCCCCTTGCGCTCCGTGCGCTGGTGCGTATTTATGAAAAATGTGCGGAGACTCTCCGCGCGAATCGATCACAGTGGAGTGCGCCATGTGGGAATACACGGACAAGGTGAAGGAACATTTTCTGAACCCCAAGAACGTTGGGGAGCTCAAGGAAGCCAACGCCGTGGGCGAGGTGGGCTCCATAGCCTGCGGCGACGCCCTGAAGCTGTTCCTGAAGATTGAGGACGGCGTCATCCAGGACGCCAGCTTCCAGACCTTTGGCTGCGCCAGCGCCATCGCCTCCAGCAGCGCCCTGACGGAGCTGGTGAAGGGCAAGAGCGTGGACGAGGCCCTCAAGATCACCAACAAGGACATCGCCAGCGCCCTGGGCGGCCTGCCCAAGGAGAAGATGCACTGCTCCGTCATGGGCCAGGAGGCCCTGGAAGCGGCCATCAAGACCTGGCGCGGCGAGAAGGTCGACACCCACGAGCACTCCGAGGGCGAGATCGTGTGCGAATGCTTCGGCGTTACGGACGAGCAGATTCTGCACGCCGTGCGCGAGAACGACCTGAAGACCATTGAGGACGTGACCTACTACACCAAGGCAGGCGGCGGCTGCGCCAAGTGCCACGAGAAGATCGAGGAGCTCATCGCCCGCGCCCGCGGCGAGGAGGCCCCCAAGCCCGCGCCCGCGGCCAAGAAGCTCAGCAACCTCCAGCGCATGCGCCTCATCGAGGAAGTGCTGGAGAAGGAAATCCGCCCGCGCCTGCAAATGGACGGCGGCGACATCGAGCTGGCCGACATCGAGGGCCTGGTGGTGACCGTAAACCTCCGTGGACGCTGCACCAACTGCCCGGCCAGCCAGGCCACGGTGCACGGCGTGGTGGAAACCATCCTGCGCGAGAAGGTGGACCCCGAAATCCAGGTGCGGGAGGCATAAGGCCATGAGCAGCGAAACCCACAGAATGCCCACCATCTACATGGACAACAACGCCACCACCCGCGTGGCGCCGGAAGTGCTGGAGGCCATGCTGCCGTTCTTTTCGGAGCGCTACGGCAACCCCTCCAGCATGCACAGCTTTGGCGGCGCGGTGGGCCGCGAGATGCGCGAGGCCCGCGAGGCCCTGGCCGACCTGCTCGGCTGCGGGTCCGACGAGATCGTGTTCACCAGCTGCGGCACCGAGGCCGACAACACCGCCATCCGCTCCGCCCTCACCGCCCAGCCGGAAAAGCGCCACATCGTCACCACCCGCGTGGAGCACCCAGCCATCCTCTCGCTGTGCAAGTTTTTGGAGCGCAGCCAAGGCTACCGCGTGACCTACCTGGGCGTAAACGCCGAGGGCCAGCTCGACATGAAGGAGCTGGAGGACAGCCTGACCGACGACACGGCCATCGTGTCGATCATGTGGGCCAACAACGAAACCGGCGTCATCTTCCCCATTCCGGAAATCGCTAAGTTGGCGCGCAGCCGGGGCATCTTCATGCACACCGACGCCGTGCAGGCCGTGGGCAAGATCCCCATGAACCTGCGCGAGCTGGACGTGGACATGCTTTCGCTCTCCGGCCACAAGCTGCATGCGCCCAAGGGCGTGGGCGCGCTGTACGTGCGCCGCAAGCTGCCCTACCGGCCCTTCCTCATCGGCGGGCACCAAGAGCACGGCAGAAGGGCGGGAACGGAGAACACCACGGGTATCATCGCCCTGGGTGCGGCCGCCCGCGCGGCCAAGGCGCACCTGCCGCAGGAGAACACCGCCGTGCGCGCCCTGCGCGACCGCCTGGAGAACGCCCTGCTGGCCGCCGTGCCGGATAGCCGCCTGAACGGCCACAAGGAAGACCGCCTGCCCAACACCAGCAACATCAGCTTCAAGTACGTCGAGGGCGAGGCCATCCTGCTGCTGCTCGACCAGCTGGGCATCGCGGCGTCGTCCGGCTCGGCCTGCACCTCCGGCAGCCTGGAGCCCTCCCACGTGCTGCGCGCCATGGGCGTGCCCTTCACCTTCGCCCACGGCTCCATCCGCTTCTCGCTCTCGCGCTACACCACGGACGCGGATGTGGACTTCGTCACCACGCATGTGCCGGGCATCATCGAAACCCTGCGCAAGATCTCGCCCTACAAGCAGGGCGCGCCAGACCCGCTGGACCCCAAGCCCGCCTGCGGCTGCTAGGTCGACAAACCACCGCCGCCACTGCCAACGAAACAGGGCGCATTCCCCGGCACAGGCCAAGGAATGCGCCCTTCGCATTCTGTGTGGACGGGGAGGCGGCCCCCCGGTGTTTCTTACAGATCCATGCCCAGCAGGCGCTTGGCGATCTCCTTGGCGGACTTGCGGCCCGCGCCCATGGCGCTAATGACCGTGGCCGCGCCGGTGACGATGTCGCCGCCCGCGAAAACGTTGTGGATGCTGGTTTCGCCGGTCTCGGCATCGGCCTCGATGTAGCCCCACTTGTTCAGCTTCAGGCCCTTGGTGGCCTCCAACAGGATGGGGTTGGGCCGGGTGCCCACGGCGATGACCGCCAGCTCCACCGGGATGACCTCGGTTTCGCCCTCGATGGCCACGGGACGGCGGCGGCCGGAGGCATCGGGCTCGCCCAGACACATCTTCTGCACCTTGAGGCCGGTGAGGCGTTTGTTCTCGTCCGCCAGGCACTCCATGGGCCCGCACAGGCAGCGCAGCACAACGCCTTCCTCGATGGCATGCTCCAGCTCCTCGTGGCGGGCGGGCATCTCGTCCTTGGTGCGGCGGTACACGATGGAAACTGTCTTGGCGCCCAGGCGCAGGGCCGTGCGCGCGGCGTCCATGGCCACGTTGCCCGCGCCGATGACGGCCACGTTGTCGGCCTTGAAGATGGGCGTGTCGTGGTTGGGGAAGTCGTAGGCGCGGCCCAGGTTCACGCGGGTCAGGTACTCGTTGGCGGAGAACACGCCGATGCTGTTTTCCCCCGGAACCTTGAGGAACTGCGGCAACCCGGCGCCCACGCCGATGAACACGGCCTTGTATCCTTCCTCAAACAATTCCTGCACGGTGATGGCCTTGCCACCCACCCAGTTGGTCTTGAACTCCACGCCCAGGGCCTTCATGGCGTCTATCTCGCGGCGCACGATGTCCTTGGGCAGGCGGAACTCGGGAATGCCGTACACCAGCACGCCGCCCACCTCGTGGAGGGCCTCGTACACGGTGACCTTGATGCCCAGGGCGGCCAGGTAGCCCGCCACGGTCAGGCTGGCTGGGCCGCCGCCGATGCAGGCCACGCGCAACTCAGGCCGCTCCATGCGGCAGGCCGCCTCGCCGGTGAGTTGGATGCAGGCGCTGTCGCCCGCAGCCAGGCGCGCGGCAAAGGTATCGGCCACGTAGCGCTCCAAACGGCCAATGGCAACAGGGCCGCCGGTCTTTTCCGGGTTCTTGCCCAGGATGCACTCGCCCTCGCACTGCGTTTCCTGCGGGCACACGCGGCCGCACACCGCAGGCAGGGAGTTGTAGTCGCGCAGCACCTTGTAGGCGCCGGGCAGGTCGCCCTTCTGCAACTGGCCGATGAAGCCCTTGATGTCGATTTCCACCGGGCAACCCTTGCGGCACAGGGGCTTTTTGCACTGGATGCACCGCCCGGCCTCAGCCATGGCGTCGGCCTCGGTGTAGCCCAGGGCCACCTCCAGATAGTTGCGGATGCGCTCCATGGGGGGCTGGGTGGGCATGTCGGTGCGCGGCCGCTTCGCGGCTTTCAGGGAAGACTCACTCATTTACTTGCCCTCCGCGCACTTGCACTTGTGTTGAAACAGCGCCATGGACTCCTGCTCCTGCGGGCGGAACTGGCCCAGGCGCATGCGCAGCTCGGCGAAGTCCACGGTGTGCCCGTCGAACTCCGGACCGTCCACGCAGGCGAACTTCGTCTCCCCGCCAACGGTGCAGCGGCAGGCGCCGCACATGCCGATGCCGTCCACCATGATGGCGTTGAGGCTCACCGTGGTTTTGACGCCGTACGGCTTGGTGACCTTGGCCACGGCTTCCATCATGGGCACGGGGCCGATGGCCACCACCTCGGAGATGTTCTTGTCCTCATCCAGGCGCTGCTTGAGCACCTCGGTGACGAAGCCCTTGTGGCCCACGCTGCCGTCGTCCGTGGCCACGAGCACCTCGGGGCAAAAGCTGCCCAGCTCGGAGCAGAACAGCAGCAGGTCCTTGTTGCGCGCGCCGATGATGGCCACCACCTGGTTGCCCATGGCCGCGTGGCCCTTGGCGATGTGGTGCATGGCCGCCACGCCCGTGCCGCCGCCCACGCAGATCACCGTGCCCTGCTTCTCTATATGGGTGGGCTTGCCCAGCGGACCGCAGAAGTCCGGCAGGCTCATGCCCTCCTCGAAGGTGTTCAGCTCCGCCGTGCTCTTGCCCACGACGAGGAACACGATGGACACGGTTCCGGCCTCGGGGTCGCAGTCGGCGATGGTGAGCGGGATGCGCTCGCCCTTGTCGCTGGTGCGCAGGATGACGAAATTTCCCGGCTTGGCGTGTTTGGCCACGTGCGGGGCATCGACGACGAGCAGGGTCGTCTGCCCCGGAATCAGCACTTTCTTTTCGAGAATCCGGTAGCTCATGAACACCTTCCAAAGATTGAGGATGGCAGTGCTGTAGCCCGTGCCGGGCTCGATTGCAAGACGTGGAATCTTCGGCGCGGGTATTGCCAAACAGACGGGGTGTGGTTACACCTCAGGCATGGCGCGAGCGTTTGCCCACAGGCGAACGTGCGCACGGCTTCCACGGACGGAAGACGCAACTGCCTTCAGGTCACCTCTGGACAGAGGGACGCCGGAACCCGAACGGGAGTCGGCCTTGGACCGGGGGCGGAACATGCGGCTTCCGGTCTTTTTTTGGCGTACCGGCAGCCCGAACCACGGCTGACCGTCCCCGCACGAAGAGGACCGGCAGCCGGGCGCACACCCGGAGTCCGCCATGTCCGTGACCATTCCGCAAACCACCGCCGTCGGCCTTGGGCCAGAGCTGGGCGCAACGCCGCTGGTGCGTTCGCGCTCGGTCTCCCTGCGCCTGGGGCCCTTTGGCATTACCTATGCCACGGACCAGGTGGTTTGGAGTGATGCCCTCGGCGCCAGCGCGCGCCAGGCACAGGTCGAGCAAGCGCAGGCCGAGCTGGCCCACACCGAACAGATTCAGACCGAACAAGCCCAGGCCGAACAATCAGCGGCCAGCACCCAGGCCAGCCCCCAATCCAACCCCGCCGTCCTGCAAGCCTCCCGGCACTTCGCGCGTGACCTGGAAGCCGCGCGCAGGCAGGCCGAGTTCCAGCGCCAGGCCGAAACAACGGCCCCTGCCCGCGATGCGGAAGCCAAATCCGAACTGGGCGGCAGCGCCCAAGACGAAATGCGCCAAAAGGACGACACGCGCCAAAACGCCGCCCGCGAACAGGCCACCGGATCGCGCATGCGCCAAGCCATAGGGGCCTACCTCGCCTGCGCGGCGGGGTTTGGCCAATGCCGGAGCATGCTGCACGCCGTGGCGTAGCGCCCAGGCGGACGTGTGGCGGGTTAGATGCTCAGCAGAGCGGCCTTTGCCCGGCGCTTGCCGAAGTTCATGGCGTCGCCATCGGCCAGGAAGATGTCGATGGCCTTGGAGTGGCGGGCGGCCATGAGATCGTTGATCTCAAAGATGCCGAGCCCTTCCAGGCGAACCTTCTTGCCAAACACCCACCCCTTGTCGAACAGGTCGCGAGAGACGGCGATGGTTCCGGCCTTGACTGGCCGCATGGAGGCGGCGATGCCGGGGTCGGCGTCGCACTGTTCGGGCGTTGCGTTGTAGGCCGTGACGGTGACGGTGGCCACGGGCCTGGTTTGCGCTTCCAGCCGGGTAAGGTATTCAGGATCAGAGACCAGCATACGCACGGCCTCGGCCCGATATTCGCAGTGAGAGATGGCGCCCCGGAGCTCGCCGATCTGGTGCTGTTGCACCACGATGGCGATGAAGGAGCAAAGCAAAGCTGCGATGAGAACCGGCAGGACGGCGACATGAGCGATTTTGTTCATGTGTCCTCCTTGTCGTTATGGAGGCCGGGGTATGCCCCAGCCCTAAGTTCGTTGTCAAGCTGCCTGCGGCGTTTTAAGCAAGACTTGGGCCAAGGCCCGTCCGCGCTAGGTTGCTGGGATTTTATTCCGAGATTGCAGGCGGCTAGGGCAGGCGGCTGGTTGGGTTCGTCAAGACCCTGACGCAGCGGCGGTGGAGGTATTTTCCAGCCCCAGGGGCACCGGCCCGCAGCGCCGAAACACGCGGATTCCCCCACGGGCACTGGCCTGCGCAACAACAACGATGAGCGGCGGGCGCTCCGGCCTGGGCACGGCGGCCAAAGTTTTTTCGCGCCGGGGGCCAGCCACGCCGGAACGCCCGGCACGGCCAGCCCGGAACTCCCCGCCCCGGCACGCAAAACTTTCGAGGCGCGGGCCATCTTGCATCCCGCCCCGCCCAGGCGTAGAAAGAGCACGTTGGGCACTGTACATACCCCGCCCAGGTATTATCTGCCTCCCATGGCCCAGGGCTTGCCGGGGACCACGCGCACAATACCAACGCGCACACGGAGGGATCATGACCACCACACCAGCACCCGCCAAAGCCCAGGCGCGCATCAAGGGCATGCACTGCGCCGCCTGCTCCGCCCGCATCGAGCGCATTCTGCGCGGCATGGACGGCGTTGCCTCGGCCGAGGTGAGCCTTGCCGCCGAGACCCTGGCCGTCGCCTACGACCCTGCGCTGGCCAGCACGGAGGCCATGGCCCAGGCCATCGCCGACGCGGGCTTCGAGGCCGAGTTCGAAGCCGCAGCCGCCCCCGGGGCCGCCACGCTGTTCCTGGCCGTCACGGGCATGCACTGCGCGGCCTGCTCCGCCCGCATCGAGCGCATCATGAACGCCCAGGACGGCGTGCTCTCCGCCAGCGTCAACCTCGCCGCCGAAACCGCAACCATCTCCTACAATCCGCAACTCGCCCGCCCGGCGGAGCTGCGCCAGCTCATCCACGAGGCCGGGTTCAGCACGGAGGTGGTCTCCCGCGCCAGCGCGCTGTTTGCGGAGCGCCGCCGCGAGGCCCTGGCGCGGCTCGTTCGCCAGCGCCGGGAGCTGATACCGGCCTTCGCTTTCGCCCTGCCGCTTTTGGTGCTCAGCATGGGCCACATGGTGGGCATGCCCCTGCCCCACGCCCTGCACCCGGAAACCAGCCCCGCCACCTTCGCCCTGGTGCAGCTGGGCCTCACCCTGCCGGTGCTCTGGGCCGGGCGCGGGTTCTACCTGCGCGGCCTGCCCGCGCTGCTGCGCCGCTCCCCCACCATGGACACCCTGGTGGCCCTGGGCACGGGCGCGGCCTTTCTGCACAGCCTGTGGGCCACGGTGCTCATTCTGGCGGGCAACAACCCCCTCCACCGCGCCCACGACCTCTATTATGAATCCGCCGCCGTGCTGCTGGCCATGATCTCCCTGGGCAAGTACCTGGAGGCGCGCAGCAAGCTCAAGACCAGCGACGCCGTGCAGGCGCTCATCCGCCTTGCGCCGGAGACGGCCACCGTGCTGCGCGAGGGCCCCCTCGGGCCGGAGGAAGTGCGCCTGCCCGCGGCCGAGCTTACCCCCGGCGACGTGGTGCTGGTGCGCCCGGGCGAGAGTATTCCCGTGGACGGCGTGGTGCTGGCGGGCACGGGCGGCGTGGACGAAAGCATGCTCACCGGCGAAAGCCTGCCCGTGGCCAAGGAGCCGGACGCCCGGGTGGCGGCGGGCACGCTCAACGGCGCTGGCGCGCTGACCATCCGCGCCGAGAAGACCGGCGAGGACACCATGCTGGCGCGCATCGTGGACATGGTGCAGGAAGCGCAAGGCTCCAAGGCCCCCATCGCCAGCCTGGCCGACAGCATCAGCGCGGTGTTCGTGCCCGTGGTGATGCTGGTAGCCGCGCTCTCCGCCCTGGCCTGGCTGCTGGCCGGGCAGGACCTCGGCTTCGCTCTCAGAATCTTCACGGCGGTGATGGTCATCGCCTGCCCCTGCGCCATGGGCCTGGCCACGCCCATGTCCATCATGGTGGCCACGGGCCGGGGCGCGGCCCTGGGTGTGCTCATCAAAAGCGGGGAGGCCCTGCAGGCCGCGGGCAGCGCCGGGGTGGCCGTGTTCGACAAGACCGGGACCCTCACCCACGGCAGGCCGGTGCTGGCGGAGCTTGTGCTGGCGCGCGGCACCAGCCTCACGGAGGCGAAGATCATCACCCTGGCCGCCGGGGCGGAGAGCCGCTCCGAGCACCCCCTGGCCCAGGCCGTGCTGGCCGCCGCCCAGGAGCGCGGGCTGGCCATTCCCGTGCCGGAGAGCTTCCTGGCCCAGCCGGGGCAGGGCGTGGAGGCGGTGGTGACCGGCCGCACCGTGCGCCTGGGCAATGCCGTGTTCGCTGGGCAGGCCTTTGTGGATGGCCCCCTGGCCGGGGAGGTGACGCGGCTGTCGGAATCGGGCATGACGCCCCTGTGCCTGAGCGTGGACGGCAGCCCCGCCGCCATCCTGGCCGTGGCCGACACCCTGCGCAGCGAGACACCCGGCGTGCTGGCGGCCCTGAAGCGCCAGGGCGTGCGCGTGGTGATGCTCACCGGCGACAACGAGCGCACCGCCTGGGCCATAGCCCAGCGGGCGGGGCTGGAGCGGGGGGATGTCATCGCGGGCGTGCTGCCCGATGGCAAGGCCGAGGTCATCGCGGGGCTGAAGCGCGAGCTGGAAGGCACAGGCCGCACCGTGGTCATGGTGGGCGACGGCGTCAACGACGCGCCCGCCCTGGCCCTGGCCGACGTGGGCATCGCCATGGGCGGCGGGCCGCTTTCGCCGGAAGGGCGCTCCTCCGGCTCCCGCTCCTTCGGGTCCGACGCGGCCATCGAGAGCGGCGATGTGGTGCTGATGCACAACCTGAGCTCCACGGACGGCAACGGCGGAACGCTTTCCGGCGTGCTTGCGGCCCTGGCCCTTTCCAAGGCGGCCATGCGCAACATCCGCCAGAATTTGTTCTGGGCCTTCGCCTTCAACGTCATCGGCATTCCGGTGGCGGCGGGCCTGCTCTTCGCCTTTGGCGGGCCGACCCTGAACCCAATGCTGGCGGGCACGGCCATGGGCCTGTCCTCAGTCACCGTCGTCACCAACGCCCTGAGGCTTCGCTTTTTCAAACCGTAGTCCGCAACGGACCACAACAACAGGAGGCTCCCCATGCCCAGCGTCAAAGTCAAAGGCATGACCTGCAACCACTGCGTCATGTCCGTCACCAAGGCCGTGTCGTCCATCGCCGGAACCAGCAACGTCAAGGTGGACCTGCTTTCCGGGCAGGCCAGCTGGGACGAGGCCGCCCCCGTGGATGTGGCGGCGGTGAAGAAGGCCATCGAGAAGATCGGCTTTGAGGTTGTGGGCTAGGGGCGCATGCTGAGACTCACCGACATCCGCCTGCCCCTGCCCGATGGCCCGGCCCACACCGAGGCCGAGCTGCTCCAGGCCGCCGCCCAGCGCCTGCGCGTGGCGGAGGGCGATCTGCTCTCCGTGCGCGTGGCGCGCCGCAGCCTGGACGCACGCAAGAAGAACGCCGCCGTGTTCCTGTACAGCCTGGATGTGCAAGCGCCCGACGAAGCGCGGATGCTGGAAAGGCTATCAGGCGTTGCAGGCGTTGGCCTGGCGGACGACACGCCCTACCATTTTCCCGTGTGCGCCCCCGGCAACACCGGACGGCCCGTGGTGGTCGGCGCTGGTCCATGCGGGCTCTTCGCCGCGCTGGCCCTGGCCCAGGCGGGGTTCGCCCCGCTGGTGCTGGAGCGCGGCCAGCCCATAGAAGACCGCGCCAAGGCCGTGGACGGCTTCTGGACCGGCGGGCCGCTTGATCCCGAGTCCAACGTGCAGTTTGGCGAGGGTGGAGCAGGGGCCTTCTCCGACGGCAAGCTCACCACGCAGATAAAGGAACGCCGGGGCCGCATGCGCAAGGTGCTGGCCGAGCTGGTGGCCCACGGCGCGCCGGAGGACATCCTGTGGCAGCACAAGCCCCATGTGGGCACAGACCTGCTGCGCGAGGTGGTGCTGCGCCTGCGGACGGATATTTTGCGCCTGGGCGGGGAGTTCCGCTTCGGCGCGCGGGTGGGAGGGCTGCTGCTGCGCGAGGGCCGCGTGGCGGGCGTCACCCTGGCCGACGGCACGGAGATCGCCTCCCCGGCGGTTGTTCTGGCCGTGGGGCACAGCGCCCGCGACACCTTCGCCATGCTGCGGGCCACCGGCGTGCCGCTGGAGGCCAAGCCCTTCGCCATGGGCTGCCGCGTCGAGCACAGCCAGCGTGCCATAGACCGGGCGCAGCTGCGCGACCTGGCGGATGTTTACGGCCAGCGCCACCCGGCCCTCGGACCGGCGGACTACAAGCTGGCCTATGCCTGCCAGGGCCACGGCGCGGCGGAAGGACGTTCCGCCTACACCTTCTGCATGTGCCCCGGCGGTTCGGTTATCGCCGCGTCGAGCGAGGAGGGCGGGGTGGTGACCAATGGCATGAGCCTGCACGCCCGCGACGCGGAGAACGCCAACAGCGCCGTGCTCGTCAACGTTGTGCCCGCCGATGTGGCCGGAGCCTTTGCCGAGGCCGGACCGCTGGCTGGCGTGGAATTCCAGCGCCTGTGGGAACGCAGGGCCTTTGAGCTGGGCGGCGGGGACTACCGCGCCCCGGCCCAGACCCTGGGCAACTTCCTGGCCGGGCGGGCGGGCAAGCGCCTGGGCGCCGTGCAGCCCAGCTACACCCCTGGCGTGCGGCCCACGGATCTGGCGGGCTGCCTGCCGGGATTCGTCGTGGCGGCCCTGCGCGAGGCCCTGGGGCCGCAAACCGGGGCCTTTGGCCGCAAGTTGCGCGGCTTCGACGACCCGGACGCGCTGCTGACGGGCGTGGAGACGCGCTCGTCCTCTCCGGTGCGCATCCTGCGTGGCGACGACATGCAGAGCACCGGGCTGCCGGGCCTGTTTCCGGCTGGCGAGGGGGCGGGGTACGCGGGCGGCATCGTGTCGAGCGCGGTGGACGGCCTGCGCGTGGCCGAGGCTGTGGCACTTTGCCTGTGCGGACGCACTGTTGAAGATTTGGACGGCCCCTTGGCCCAAAAGACGGAGGGCCTGTGAGAGAGCCATTGGAATTCCCGCTGCCGGAGCAGCTTCCCACCTGGACGCGGGACGCCGAGTTCACGGGCTACCTGGCCGCGCCGGGCCTGCTGCGCGAGCTGCTGACCGAGCTGGCCCTGCCGGAGACCGCAACCGGACCGGGGCACGTCGTGTACGGCGACATGGTCTTCGTGCCCCATGCGGTGGCGGCGGACCCGGCCTGGGCGCAGAACATCTGGCGCAACGCCCGCGTGGTTCCGGCCCCGAGCATCGGCCTGGCGGCCAAGGCCCTCAAGGACATCCAGCGCAACTGGTGGGCCTACCCGGTGCGCAATGCCCGCCGCTGCGCCCTCATCACGGACAAGCTGCCCAAGGTGACCGCCCGGGCGCAGGTCTTCGGCCAGGGCGCGCCCACGGCCCCCCTGGGCTCCTGGACGCTCTGGGACGAGACCACGCTCATCGCCGCGCCGGACTGCGCAAGCCCCTACCCGGACGGCCAGCCGCGCTTTGAGGAGGACAGGCAGAGCGCCCCCAGCCGCGCCTACCTCAAGCTTTGGGAAACCTTCACCCTCACCGGCGTGTTCCCCAAGCCCGGCGAGCTGTGCCTGGACCTGGGCTCCGCCCCTGGCGGTTGGACCTGGGTGCTGGCGAGCCTGGGCGCGCGCGTGTTCAGCATCGACAAGGCCGAGCTGGAGCCGCGCATCAGCGCCATGCCGGAGGTGGACCACTGCCTGGGCAGCGGCTTTGGGCTCGACCCGCGCATTGCCGGTGATGCGGAGCACCGCGTGGATTGGGTGTTCTCCGACATGGCCTGCTACCCGGAACGCCTGCTGGAGCTGGTCAACCGCTGGCTGGCGGCGGGCGCGGCCCGCAACTTCGTGTGCACCCTCAAGTTCCAGGGCGAGACGGACCACGCCACGGCCCGCGCCTTTGCGGCAATCCCAGGCTCGCGTCTCATCCACCTGGCCCACAACAAGCACGAGCTGACCTGGGTGCTGCTGCGGTAGGCATCAACGCAAAAGGGCGAGGCATTTCCACCCCGCCCCCTGCATGATCATTGTATGATCACACGTTAACCGACTGTCCTTCTAGAACTTCTCAAAGCCCTTCTCGTCGTGGGACTCGTCGTCCGTGCTCTCGTGGGGGCGGGCCGGGGCGGCCTCGATGGCCAACGGGCGTCCCTGGCCCTGACCGCCCAGATGGAAGAACTGCATCACCTGCGTCAGGCGCTGGGCCTGGGCCGAAAGCTCCTCGCTGGTGCTGGCGGTTTCCTCCGAGGCCGAGGCGTTCTGCTGAATGACGCTGTCGAGCTGCTGGATGGCCTTGTTCACCTGATCCGCGCCGATGGTCTGCTCGCGGCAGGCGGCGCTTATTTCCTGCACCAGCTCCGCCGTGCGCTCAATATCCGGCACAATGGTGCCGAGCATGCTCCCGGCCCGTTCCGCCACCGTGAGGCTGGCTGTGGAGAGCTGGCCGATCTCGCCAGCCGCCGCGCCGGAGCGTTCGGCCAGCTTGCGCACCTCCGCCGCCACCACGGCAAAGCCCTTGCCGTGCTCGCCAGCCCTGGCAGCCTCAATGGCGGCATTGAGGGCCAACAGGTTGGTCTGGCGCGCTATCTCCTCAATAAACCCTATTTTCTCAACTATCTGGCGCATGGCATCCACGGTTTGCACCACGGCCTGTCCACCCTGGCGTGCATCCTCGGCGCTCTTCTGGGCCAGCTGCTCGGTCTGTTGGGCATTGTCCGCGTTCTGGCGGATGTTGGCGGCCATCTGCTCCACGCTGCTGGAAATCTCCTCCACGCTGGCGGCCTGCTCCGTGGCCCCCTGCGACAGCGACTCGCTGCTGGCGGAGAGTTCCTCCGACCCGCTGGCCACGGATTCCGCCGAGGAATTCACCTGCATGACCACGGACCGCAGGCGTCCGGCCATGTCGCGCAGGGCGGCGGCCAGGGCGCCCACCTCGTCCTTCTGGTCCACATCGATGCTCGCCGCCAGGTTGCCCTGGGAGAGCTCCTTGGCAAAGGCCAACCCCTTGCGCACCGGGCCGGTAATCGCATTGGCGATGAGCACCCCGGCAAGGGTTCCCAGCACCAGCGCCAGCAGCGCCGCAATGGCCAGCACCGTGCGCGATAGCGCTATCTCGGCGAACATTTTGGCCTTCTGGCTGTCGCGTGCCACCTCGCACACCTTCTGCATCTCCCGGGCGGAGGTGATCAGCTGCTGTTCCAGCTCCTTCTGCTGCTTCATGTCCTGGGCGTAGTCGTCCAGGCTCTTGATGTACCCGGCAAGCTCCCCGGCTATCTTGTCAGCCATGGCGGCGTCATCCGGCTTGCGCGCGCCGGACTTCAGCTGGGCAACCAGGCCAAGCGCCCGCTGGCCCACCTCGTGCGCCTTGGTGGCATAGCTCACGTCGGCGCTTTGGATGAAGTACATCACCGTCAGGCGCATGGTGACGATATCCTTGGCCAAAACACCGGCGCTGTTCGCCTTCCCTATGCTGCTTTCCAGCACCGCCGGGGAAGCCTTGGCCTTGATGTCCGCCTTGAGGTCGTCGTTCAGCTTCTTGTTGATTTCATCTGCCGTCTGCGTAGCGCTCAGCGCGGCCGCGCCCATGGCCTTCTGGGTCTTTTGCCGCACAAACTCGCGCTCCACATAGCCCTTGAAGGCCGCCTCGTAGGCCTGGGTCGCCTTCAGCACCTGGTCCATCTGCCCGCGGTTGGCCTCGTCGAGGAACCGCTCCTTATACAGCTTGGCCTTTTCCTGGATGCCCGCCACGTTCTTGGCCACTTCGTCGATGCTCTTCTGATCCCGGCGCATCTGGAAGTTCTTTTCCTGCCGCCGACTTTCCAACACCATGGTGATGATGCCGGTCATGCCATCGGCCTTGTCCACCCTGTCGAGGGTGGCGGAAAAGCCGCGCCAGGACACCCCGGCCACCAGCGCCGTGAGCAGCAGGACGATGCCGAAGCCGACGGCCAGCTTCATGGAGAGGCGAAGGTTTTTCATGGAAATCCTCTCAAGGGTTATCGGAGGTCGATACTCGCTGATACACATCCGGACCGAATGTCGCAACAAATCCTCGGCCGCGCCATAGTGATTCTTCGGCCTTTCACGGCATAACTATAGTTTGTGCTGCAAGTCACTACGCAATTGTTCTTGACGCCAACTCTTCACGGGCATATTCGCTTTATCAAGATATCTTGATATGTTTATGCGGCTGCGCTCCCTATTGCACTCCGAGAACTCCCATGCAACCAAGTTCGCTCGACATTTTACGCTGCCACAAGGCCCTGGCCGACGAGACCCGGCTGCGGCTGGCGCGCGTGCTGTGCCTGCACGAGATGACCGTGGGCGAATTGGTGACCATGTTCGGCATGGGGCAGTCGCGCATTTCGCGACACCTTAAGATTTTATCCGAGGCCGGTCTCATCGAATGCCGCCGCGAGGGGCAATGGACCCTGTGCCGCGCCGTGGACTGTCAGTCCCGGCCGCAGGCGCGAGCTTTTCTTGATGGCACCTTTGCCTTGCTTGGCCCGGAGGCCGCCCCCTATGCCGCCGATGCCGAACGCGCCCAGGCCGTGCTTTCGGAACGCGTGCTTGCCACACGGCGCTTTTTCGATGCCGTGGCCGACACCTGGGGCCACCTGCACGCCGAGGTGCTGGGCGGCTATGATCTTTACGGCGACATTGCCCGGCGCGTGCCCGAGGGCGCAACCGTGGCGGACCTGGGCTGTGGCCCGGGCGAGCTCATGGAGCGGCTGGTTCCCCGCGCCTGCCTGGTCATCGGCGTGGATAACGCCGAGGGCATGCTGGAGCTTGCCCAGGCGCGTTTTCGTGGTACAGAGTCGGAAGGGCGCATCAGCCTGCGCCACGGCGAGCTGACCCAGCTGCCCCTGCGCGAGGGCGAGGCCCAGGCCGTGGTGCTATCCATGGTGCTGCACCACCTGCCGGACCCCGTGGCCGCCCTGGCCGAGGCCCGGCGCGTGCTGGCCCCCGGTGGCGTGCTCCTCGTGGCGGACTTTGACCGGCACGACAACGAGGCAATGCGCCAGAAGTATGGTGATACGCGGCTTGGCGTGGACCGCCAGACGCTTGTTTCCTGGCTTGGCCAGGCCGGGTTCATCCCCGCCAGCATCCAGGCCCATCCCGTCAACCAAGGGCTCACGGTCCTCCTTGCCGAGGCGGCAAGGGCAGAGCGTGGCGCCACCAAAACACACTGGAGGATATGAACATGATGGAGCTCGATCCGAAGCTCGAGTACCGCGTTGCGGACATGGCCCTGGCCGACTGGGGCCGCAAGGAGCTGCAGCTTTCTGAAAACGAGATGCCCGGCCTGATGGCCCTGCGCAAAAAGCACGGCAAAAAGAAGCCCCTCAAGGGCCTCAAGATCATGGGCAGCCTGCACATGACCATCCAGACCGCCATGCTCATCGAGACCCTGCACGCGCTGGGCGCGGACCTGCGCTGGGCCTCCTGCAATATCTTCAGCACCCAGGACCACGCCGCCGCCGCCATCGCCAAGGCTGGCACGGCCAAGGTTTTCGCCTGGAAGGGCGAGACCCTGGAAGAGTACTGGTGGTGCACCGAGCAGGCCCTCACCTGGCCTGACGGCTCCGGCCCGGACCTCATCGTGGACGACGGCGGCGACGCCACCCTCATGATCCACCACGGCGTGAAGTGCGAGAAGACCCCGGCGCTGCTGAAGCAGAAGAGCGACAACAAGGAGTTCCAGATCATCGTGGACCGCCTGGCCCACGAGCACAAGAAGAACCCCAAGAAGTGGACGCAGATCGCCGCCAAGATGCGCGGTGTGAGCGAGGAAACCACCACCGGCGTGCACCGCTTGTACGACATGGAAAAGAAGGGCGAGCTGCTCTTCCCGGCCATCAACGTCAACGACTCCGTGACCAAGAGCAAGTTCGACAACCTCTACGGCTGCCGCGAGTCCCTGGCCGACGGCATCAAGCGCGCCACCGACGTCATGATCGCCGGCAAGATCAGCGTCGTGGTCGGCTACGGCGACGTGGGCAAGGGCTGCGCCCAGTCCATGCGCGGCTTCGGCTCCCGCGTGATCATCACCGAGATCGACCCCATCTGCGCCTTGCAGGCCGCCATGGAAGGCTATGAAGTGATGCCCATGGACCAGGCTTGCGAGCTGGGCGACATCTTCATCACCGCCACCGGCAACTACCATGTGGTGAACGCCAAGCACATGGTGAAGATGAAGGACGAGGCCATCCTCTGCAATATCGGTCACTTCGACAGTGAAATCGAGATGAGCTTTTTGGAGAACAACCCCAAGTGCACCAAGCTTGAGATCAAGCCCCAGGTGGACAAGTGGACCCTGCCCGGCGGCAAGAGCCTCATCGTGCTGGCCGAGGGCCGCTTGGTGAACCTGGGCTGCGCCACTGGCCACCCCAGCTTCGTCATGAGCAACAGCTTCACCAACCAGGTGTTGGCCCAGCTGGACCTCGCCGCCAACAAGTACGAGCCCAAGGTCATGATCCTGCCCAAGAAGCTGGACGAGGAAGTGGCCCGCCTGCACCTGGAGCGCCTGGGCGTGAAGCTGGACAAGCTGTCCAAGTCCCAGGCCGATTACCTGGGCGTTTCCGTGGACGGCCCCTACAAGCCCGACCACTACCGCTACTAGCCTCTTTACGGCGGGGGAGGGCGGTTCGCCGCCTGCCCCCCCGTCAATGTAGCAAGGCCGCGCTGGAGTTCGTCTCCGGCGCGGCCTTTTCTGTTCAGTTTAGCTGGGCTAGGCTTTGCGGCAGATCTGCCCGTCCATGCCGATGCTGGCCGCGCTCTTTTCGGAGTTCGTCAGCTCCTGGCCGGTGGACTCGATGACCGCGCGCCAGTAGTCGGATTCCACATTCAGCCGCTTGCGCTTCATGGTGACCATTTCCAGGGGCACGTGCACAAACCGCGACTGCAACCGGCTGACCACCATGCCCGTTTTGCCGGACATGGCCGCATGCACCGCGTGCTGGCCCAAAAAGCCGCAGTAGATGCGGTCCTGCGCGTTGGCCGGCACGGAGCGGATGATGTAGCTGGGGTCGATGAACTTGATGGTGGCTTCCATGCCCTTGTCGCGGAAGTGGGCCTTGATGCGCGCCAGCAGAATGGTGCAAATGTCGCACAGCACTGGGTTGCCGGAGATATCCGCCTTGCCGCTGGCCTCGCACAGGTGCTGGCCCGCGCCCTCCGCCACCACGATGACGGCGTGTCGGCGCGTCTTCAGCCGGGTCTCCAGCTGGTGCAGCAGTCCGTCCGGCCCTTCGATGGCGAAGGGGCTCTCCGGAATCAACACAAAGTTGACCTCTTTGAGGGCCAGGGTGGCCTGCGCGGCGATGAACCCGGACTCCCGGCCCATGAGCTTCACGATGCCGATGCCGTTGAAGGCGCCGTTGGCCTCGATGTGCGCACAGCCGATGGCCTCGGTGGCCTTCTCCACGGCGGTGTCGAACCCGAAGGACTGGCCCACGAAGTTGATGTCGTTGTCGATGGTTTTCGGCACGCCGATGACCGATATGCGCGAGCCGCGCGCCCGAATCTCCTTCACGATGCTGGCCGCGGCCTTCATGGTCCCATCGCCGCCGATCATGAACAAAACGTTGATGTTCATGCGCTCCAGGGCGTCCACGATCTCATCGGGCGGCTGCGGCCCGCGCGAGGAGCCGAGCACCGTTCCGCCAAACTCGTGGATGTTCGAAACATACCTGGGCGTCAGCTCGATGATGTCGTGCCCGTACTTGGGGATGAAGCCCTGCAAGCCGTAGCGGATGCCCAGCACCGAGGCGACATGGTAGTGGTGGTGGGCGTCCATGACGATGGCGCGGATGACGTCGTTGATGCCGGGGCACAGGCCGCCGCAGGTGACGATGGCGCACTTGACCTTGGAGGAGTCGAAATACATTTTCCCGCGCGGACCGGCCTTCTCAAAAGAAAGCGGCACGGAAAACGCGCCAGGAACATCGGCCTCTTCCTCGGTGAGGTTCAGCTCCATCTGCTCCTCGTGTCCCACAAAGCGACAATAGGGCAGGGGAGAGGGGATCTTCGGGATGCCGAGGCTCTGGATGCTGGTGTCCAGGCCTTTCTTTTTGGTGCTTGGGGCCTTGGGCATGGGTGTCCTCCGGTCAAGAGTGCGAGGGGGAGCCACGAAAATGGCGCTATGTCAGCATTGCTTCCCTACAGGTTTCCAGCGGGCCCGTAAATACCCGCAGCCACGCCCCCAAAGAGTTTTGTCTACGCGGGGCTACTTGCCCACGCGCACCATGCGTGGCGGCTCCTGTTCCGCAAGGCCCTTTCGCAGTGGGATGCTCAGGGGGCCCGCTAGTGGTCTTGCTCCTTCCGCAACGGACTCCAACAACACTCGGTTTTGACCGCCAACCGTTCCAGCATCGCCTTGCGCATTGCCACGCGTATTGCCACGTGCCTCGGCCGCCCAAAAAAACACTTTCCGGTGCGAAATGGCGCGGGCGTTGACTTGGCTGGTTGCATGCCCCGATGTGGCAGGCCCGGTGACGGGGGTGAACACGCGTAAAACGAGCCCAGCCACCTTGGCCGTCCCGCCTGCGGAAATGGGCACCGCGGCCCAGTCATCCGCAAAGCACTGCAACGCTGGCGCGCCGGTGCGCGAGGAATAATACCGCACTTGCCCGTCCACATCAGAAAGGCGCAGGCACTGGGCGGCCACCGAGCGGCTGAGGTTCAGCCCGGCCTGCTCCTGCGGCAGCTCGTACAGCGGCGTGGCGCGCCATTGCCTGCCCTTGCCAACATAGAATAGCGCCGTGCCCCGCAACTCCAGCCAACCTTCGGCGAGCCGGGCGGTTTGGCCCGAACCCCGCAGGCCCTCAGTCTCCGCAATGGCGTTTTCCTCGGGAATCTCGCCAGAATCATCATCGGAACCATCGTCGCTCACCATTCCAGCCGCCGTGTTCCGCAGCATGTCCCAGCGCACCAGAAGGCCCTCGGCCGTCCATAACCGGGCCTCGTCCAGGGCTATCTCGCCCCGCACAAAGGGCCCACCCGGCACGGAAAATCCTCGCAGCACCTTGCCGCTGCGAGGATTCCACACGCTGCCACGCCCCTGCGCGTCCACGGCAATGAGCACGCCCTCCCCCTGGGAGAAGCCAAGGGCCGCCGGTTTGCCGCTGAGCGCGCCCATGCGGCGCAGGGAGGCCTCCGCCCCTTGTGGCTGGCGCTGCCCGGCCCAAAGCGCTCCAGAGGAGTCGTGGGCCGCCACGAAGGCCCCACTGGGGCTCAGGGTCAGGCTCACCTGTCCCTCCAGCTCCGCGCGGAGCGAACTGGCGGGGCAACCTGGCGCGAACAGATCGAAAAACACCACCTCCGCCCGGCCAGGAGCCCAGGCCGCCAGCGTGCCCCCAGCGCGGGAAAGCCCAAGGGCAAAGGCGTGGTGCCCGCTGGGCATGGCTGGGGAACAGGGCGTTTTTAATCCAAAAAGCAGCAGGCTGCCATCGGTGCGGGATGCGGCGGCGGCGGCACCATCCCCAGTGGCGGCGAGGACGTCGTCGGCCAGGTGGACGCGCGGGTGACCATGGGTCAGCTGCAGCGCCTGCGCCCCGGCCCAGGCTCGGGAGCCTGGCGAGGCAATTTCGTCTGAATTCGGCACGGTTTGGGCGATTTCTAGCCGCAGCAGCGTGCCAGGACTGGAGAGTTCCGCCTGCGACGACGTCTCATTGCCGCCATCCGCAATGCTATTGAAGATGTAGTCCTCGCCTACGACAGGACGGGGGGGCTCGGCATGGGAGGGCAAGGAGGACAAAGCGAGAAGAAAGAGGCAGCCAGCCGTTGCGCGTTGGAGCTTTTTTAAAATGCTCCACCGAGGGCGCCGTGCGGCTTGCCCCCTGGCACGCACCTTTGCGGACGATTGCGGTTGGCTGCGGTATGGTCTCGTCATGATTGGCACCAGGCCCAGGCGAACAGGGTCTACCCCTGGCCCAAAAGATCCTCAACCACCGGAGCGGGGTGCTCCTGCATGGCCTGGAGCAGCTCCTCCGGGGAGGCGGTGGCGGCGCCAACCTGCCCGACAACGACCCCGGCCGCGTGGTTGGCCAACACGCTCGCGTGGAGCAGATCCGCCCCGGCCGCTAGGCCCAGCGCCATGGCAGCGATGACCGTATCTCCCGCGCCTGTGACATCGAACACCGTGCGCGCGAAGGTGGGGATGCGCCTTGCGCGGCCCGGATTATCGAACAGGGCCATGCCCTGGGCCCCCAGGGTGATGAGAAGATGTGCGCAGTGCAGACGCTGGAAGAGCGCCAAGCCCGCGCGCACAACGCTTTCGCGCAGCGCGGGAGCCCCGGCGCCGACACTGATGCCGACGTTCGCGCCCTCGCTGGCCTCCTTGGCGTTGGGCGTCAGCAGGTCCACCCCGTGGTACAGGTCGTAGTTCTGCGGCTTGGGGTCCACAAGGAGCAGCGGCCTGGCGCCGGATGCGCCCCGCGAGGAACGCAGCGCGTCCATGATCGCCGTGTTCACCATGCCCTTGCCGTAGTCTGAAATAATAACGATATCATGCGACTGCACAGCTCTAGAGATTTTCTCCAACAGCTCTCCAACCACATGTTCATCAAGGGGTTCACTGTGCTCCCTATCCACCCTGACGATCTGCTGGTTCTGCGCGATGATCCTGGTCTTGCACGTTGTGCGGCGGCGATCATCGCATGCGAGGTCCGTCTGGATGCCGGCGCTCTCCATGAGCGCGGTGAGCGTGTCGCCGTCCTGATCGTTGCCGCGAACGCCCACGATCGTGGCCTGACCGCCAAGCGCCACGATGTTTTGCGCCACGTTCCCTGCCCCGCCAAGGAGGTATCGCTCGTTCTCCACCTGCAGCACCGGCACTGGCGCCTCCGGGGAGATGCGCGAGACGGAACCAAAGGTGTAATGGTCGAGCATCACGTCACCAACGATCATCACGCGTTTTCCGCGCAAGCGATCGACCAATGAGCGCACCGTGTCCGTGATCATCACACCCCCAAAGCCGGGCGACCGCAGCCGCCGCTCACAGAAATTATGATGGAAAGGCGGAGCATTACGCCTGATGATGATCTGGCAATCATTGTGATCAGGCCTCGGTTTCTACACCGAGCAGACGGGAAAGCTGCGCGAGCTGCTCCCTGGACTGATAGGTGACGGTGAGCGAGCCCTTGGAGAGATCGCCGGAGATCTTCACCGGGACGCTCAGTTCCTCGGCAAGCCGCGCCTGCAACGCGCGCAGGGCCTCGTCCACCTGGCGGCCAGCGCGTTTCCCGCGCGTCACCTTGCCCTGCGGCTTGGAGGTTCCGTAGAGTTCCTCGGGGCTGGCCAGCCTCCCGTGCTCTTTCCAGAAGCAGGCCTCGGCCTCGGCCTGGCGCACGGAGAGATTGAACTCCTTGATGCGCTCGTACAGATCGTGGCTTGTGCCGTTTTCCACGGCCATGATGGCCCGACCATGCCCGGCGGTGAGCACGCCTGTCTGGATGTCGGACTGGATGTCCTCAGGCAGGTTGAGCAGGCGCAACGAGTTGGCCAGGGCAGAGCGGCTCTTGCCCACCTGGCGCGCCAGTTCTTCTTGGTTCAGGCCAAAGTCCTTCAGCAGTTGATGAAAGCCCTTGGCCTCTTCAATGGCGTTCAGGTCCTCGCGCTGCAGGTTTTCGATGAGCGCGATGGCCAGGGTTTCCATATCGGAAAGCTCGCGCACCAGGGCGGGGATCTCCGTCAGGCCCGCCATCTTGGAGGCGCGCGTGCGGCGCTCGCCGGCGACCAGTTCAAAACCATCACCATTGGGCCCCAGGGGGCGCACGAGAATGGGCGAAAGCACTCCCTGGCTCTTGATGGATGCGGCAAGGTCCGCCAGGGCTTCCGGATCAAACTCCTTGCGCGGCTGGTGCGGGTTGGGCGTAATGGTGGCGATGGGGAGCATGCGCACCTCGGCCGAATTCACCGACTCAACGCGGATGCTGCCGAGCAACGCGTCCAATCCTCGTCCCAACCCTCTCTGTCCTATGGCCATCTACTGCCTCCAATCAAACGTCTAGTCGGATCGCCCGCAAGCATCCCTTGCCAGGAAGCCCGCACAACACTATAAGGTGCCCACCACCCACCGAGGAGAACACATGAAAAACGCTCGTCCGGTTAGCCCGGAATTCCAAGAAATCTTTGACGAGTCCGGCGCGCCCCTTGGCGCCATCCTGGGCCCGGAGGCCTGGGAAATGGTGCGGGAGGACGTTCTTGCCCGCTTCGCCCCGGCCCCTAAGCCCGAAGCAACTGAACCCATGCAGGACTGGCGCGACCTGGTCCAGTTTTGGGGCTTTTCCTACCCGGTTGACATCGACTGCCATTGCCCGCTTTGCGGCAACCAAACGGACGACTGGGAGCACGACGAGCCGCGCAAATTCATCCTCACCGCCGCCAATTTGGGCGGCCTGGTCGCCTTCCGCTGCCTGGGGTGCAAGGCCAAGGTGCTGAAGCGCCATTTCAAGGATGTCATCAAGGT
>JAVBYL010000272.1 GCA_030824035.1 Humidesulfovibrio sp. | reverse complement strand
CTGGACTGCGTGGGCTGCGGCTGGTGCTGCCTGGACAACCCCTGCGAGGTGTCCCAGGCGGCGTACGGCTACACGCCCCGCTGCCCGGCCCTGGAGTGGACCGGCGCGCGGTACATCTGCGCCCTTGTGGTGCGCCCGCAGCCGGGAGTGGACTTGAGCCCGCTCTTCGTGGGCCAGGGCTGCTGCGCCCGGCACAACGCCTGGCGCGGGACTGTTCGCCAGCGGGGTTAAGACTCGTGGGCGCGGCTCAAACCGGCAGCCGCAGCTCCTCTGTCTGGTCGACTACTGGCTTATTCGCCTACTCGCCCACCCGCACGCTGAAGGCGCGCCGGGCCAGCTCCTGGCCCTGGCAGCGCACGGAGATGGCATACACCCCCGGAACCAGCCCGGCCTCGAAGGTCCACAGCGCATGGTGCAGCGCGCCGATGGGCCGTTCGTACTCCGCCACGCTGCGCGTTTCCGCCTGCCCCTGTAAAAACTGCCCCTGGCCCGAGTTCGCCTGAGCGCGGCCCAGGGGCGGGTGCGTCACCACCACCTCCACCGGCACCAGCGCGCCCGCGGGCCTGCCGGTGATGACGTAGCCCAGGCCGATGGCCGTGCCCCGGCGCACCACCACCCGCGCGGTTCTCGCCGCCAGGCGGTAGTCACTCGCGTCGTCGCGGATGCCGTTGACCAGCGCGCCGGAGGGCTGGCCCCGGAACACCTGCGCGGCGTACAGCCCATATTCGGCAACGCGCGCGCCGGTGACCAGGATTTCCTTAGGGCCGGTGCGTGGCGGGGTTTGGCGCGACAGCCCGGGCGGTGTCGAAGTGGGCTGAGCCGGGGCGGAAAACGTTTGGGCAGAAGGGGCTGAGGGGTCAGCGGCACTTTCGGACGGGGAGGCAGCCACGCCCTCTGGTGGCCCCTGGGCCAGGGCCGCCGTGGCGAACGGGGCGCACAACATGGCCCCGCACAATAATACCCCGCACAACAAGGCCGCGACCGGCAAAACGGGCAACAGGAAGGGCGCTCGGGTCCATAAAACGGCCATGGTACGGACGGGCCGCCTACACGCCCAGGGTCTTGCGCAGGGCGTCCAGCTTCAGGTGCCGGGCCACCAGCTCCGCGCCCTGGCGCACCTTCACCCCGTCGCGCATCTTGTGCCGCGTCAGCAGGTTCTCCATTTTTTTCGCCACGGTGAAGGTGTCCTCGCGCACGATGATGATGCTGGTCTCCAGCACCTCCGAGCGCGTGAGGATGACATCGTTGGGGTACAGGTTTCCCGTGAGCACCAGGCAGGGGCAGTCGCCCTCCAGGGCCACCAGCTGCACATCGGCGCGGTCGCCGCCCACGATGACCGCCGCGTTCTTCTTTTTGCGGAAGTGCAGCATGAAGTTCTCCACCTGCATGGTGCCGATGAGGAACTGCGAAACCACGCGGTCGGTGCGGTGGTGCGCGCTGATGACCTTGCCGCCCAGGCGCTGGGCCAGGTCGCCCACGGTGATGGAGCCCATGAGCGGATCACGCGGGAGGATGCCCAGCACCGGCACGCCCCGGCTTTCCAGGAAGGGCGCCAGGTGCTCCGTCACCTCCTCCAAATAGGCCGGGGGAACGTCGTTCAGCACCACGCCCGCCAGCCCTCCGGCCAACTGCTCGCCCAGCATCAGCAGCAGGTCGTAGTTCAGCTCCTTTTCAAAGCGGTCGATGACCACGGCCTTGATGCCCAGCGCCTTCACCAGGCTCACGGCGTCCACGCCGCTGTACTTGCCGGAGTACATGCTGCCGCTGCCCGCCACCAGCATCAGGTCTCGCCCCTTGGCCAGCCCCTCGTAGGCCGCGCGGATGTCGTCCAGCAGGCCGCCGCCCTTGCCGTCCGGGGTCATGCCCGGCAGGCGGTTTTCAAAGGCCTCGCGCTTGAAGTCGTGGGTAACGACCACGGGCGTCATGGCGGCGGGGGTGTGGGCGGGGTCGTCCGCCAGGCCCAGGGCCTCGCGCACGAAGAGCGCGTCCTCGTCGGCCAGCCCCTGGGGGGTGTCCACGGGCATGGCGCCCACGGGCTTCATGTAGCCGATGGAGAGGCCCGCCTGCTTAAGCGCCAGGCCCAGGCCGGCGGTGATGGTGTTTTTGCCGGAGTAGCCGGAAGTGGAGCCGATGTAGAGTCCGGGCATGGAGCGCCCTCCTTGGTCGTACTTGGGACGAAACGAAAATTTTGCCGCCTAGCCCAGGGTGAGCCTAACCCAGGGTGAGCCTGGCCCCGGCCACATACACGCCCGCCGGACCGGCCAGCACCGGGGAAAACTCCGCCGCAACCAGCCTGGGCAGGCGCAGCGCCATGCGTGAAACGCCCAGCAGCAGCCGCTCCAGCGAGGCCAGCGGCACGGCCACCCCGCCCCGCGCTCCGCGCAGCAGCGGATAGAACCGCACCTCGCGCAGCATCTCGCGCGCGTCCCTCGGGGTCAGCGGGGCCAGCCGGTGGGCCACATCGCCCATGAGCTCGCTGGAAATGCCGCGCATGCCGAAGGACAACAGCGGCCCGAACTGGCCATCGCGCCGGAAGCCCACCACAAGGTCGAAGGGCGCGCGGCCCTGGCCGGTGAGGGAAACCGCCGGGGCGGCCTGCACCAGGCAGCCGGTGACGTACGCCTCGGGCCGCTGGCGGGCGGCGCGGCTGGTAATGGCCAGGAAGGCGCGGCGCACGGCCTCGTCGTCCTCCAGGGGCACAAAGCGCCCCGTGGCCAGCTCGCCGATCTCGTCCAGCGGCACGGACTCCGGAGTGGCCAGGGTCAGGGTCACGGGCAGGCCCATCCCGTGGGCCAGGCGCACGGCCTCCGCGCTGCTGCGCGCCAGGCCGGTGGTCAGCACGGGCAAACCGGCGGCATGGGCGGCCTCCAGGGCCGTCACCCCGCCCAC
>JAVBYL010000121.1 GCA_030824035.1 Humidesulfovibrio sp. | reverse complement strand
GGCGGCGCGCGGCGCGTGGGCGAGTTCTCCCTCACGGACAAGCGCTACTCCAAGGTGGAGCGCTTCATGGCGCACACCCTGCTGGACGAGAACCTCGGCGGCGAGCACGGCAACTGCCACATCGCCCTGGGCGGGGCCTCCGCCGCCAGCTTCACCGGCCCACCACAGGAGCTGACGCCAGAAGCCGAGGCCGAGCTTGGCTTCAACGCCTCGGCCATGCACTGGGACCTGGTGAACACCGAGCCCAGGCGCGTCACCGCCATTTTGCCCGGGGGCAATGGCGGCACAGGACGGCGCACCATTTACGAGGACGGCCAGTTCCTGCTCTAGCCGCCGCTGCCCCGTCGTACCCAGCCCTTCGTACCCAGCCCTGCGCGCGGCGCGGCGTTTTTTTTCGCCGTTCCCGCGTCAAATCCTTGCCCCGGCCTGTTGACAGCGGGCCATCCATGCTTACCAATTACCCTAGACGCGACGCCGGGCACGCTTGATCGGAAGCACCCGGCGTCGGCGCGTGTGAACGACCAGACACGTGGCCCCAAAGCGAAGACACGTGGACCCAACGCGAAGGACAAAAGCATGCCGGAAATTGAGAAGACGGAAGAACAGGAAGCGCCCGCCGAGGCCACCCCGAAGGTGGACCTGAGCGAGGAGGAGCTTGCCGCCCTGTGCAAGGCCCATGTGTGCGCCAAGTGCGCAGTGATGGCCGAGGCGGAGGACATCAAGCTGCGCGCCCTGGCGGACAATGAGAACTTCAAGCGCCGCATCCAGCGCGAGACGGAGGAAGTGCGCCGCTACTCCACGGAGAGCGTGCTTTCCGACCTGCTGCCCGTGCTGGACAACTTGGCCCTGGCCATCGAGCATTCACGCGGCAGCGAGGCCTGCAAGGACATCGTCATGGGCGTGGACATGACCCGCAAGATTTTCCTCGATACGCTGAAGCGCCACGGCCTGGAGTGCGTGGGCAGCTGCGGCGAGGCCTTTGATCCCAACGTGCACGAGGCCATAGGCACCGTGTGCGTGGAGGGCCAGGCCGAGGGCTGCGTGGCCCAGGTGGCCCAAAGCGGCTACGTGCTCAAGGGGCGCGTCATCCGCCCGGCCAAGGTGCTGGTGAACAAGCTGCCGGAAGCGTAGCCGAACACCCTTTACAACGGAAAATACGGACTTACTAAGTCCTCAACCAAAGAACATCATTCCTCACCCGGAGGTTCATATCATGGGCAAGATTATCGGCATCGACCTGGGGACCACCAACTCCTGCGTGTACGTCATGGAAGGCAAGGACCCCAAATGCATCACCAGCCCCGAGGGCGGACGCACCACCCCGTCCATCGTGGCCTTCACGGACAAGGAGCGCCTCATCGGCGAAATCGCCAAGCGCCAGTCCGTGACCAACCCTGAAAAGACCATCTACGCCATCAAGCGCCTCATGGGCCGCCAGTACGACGCCCCCGAGGTCAAGAAGTGGCGCGAGCACTGCCCGTACAAGATCGTGGCCGGCAAGAACAACGACGCCTGGGTCGAGATCGCGGGCAAGAAGTACAGCCCGCCCGAAGTCTCCGCCTTCATCCTGCAGAAGCTGAAGAAGGACGCCGAGACCTACCTGGGCGAGCCCGTCACCGAGGCCGTCATCACGGTTCCGGCCTATTTCAACGACTCCCAGCGCCAGGCCACCAAGGACGCGGGCAAGATCGCCGGCCTTGAGGTCAAGCGCATCATCAACGAGCCCACCGCGGCCTCCCTGGCCTACGGCATGGACCGCAAGAAGAACGAGAAGATCGCCGTGTTCGACCTGGGCGGCGGCACCTTCGACATCTCCATTCTGGAAGTGGGCGACAACGTTGTGGAAGTGCGCGCCACCAACGGCGACACCTTCCTGGGCGGCGAAGACTTCGACCAAAAGATCATCCAGTACCTCGTGGAAGAGTTCAAGCGCGAGAACGGCATCGACCTTTCCAAGGACCGCATGGCCCTGCAGCGCCTGAAGGAGGCCTCCGAGAAGTCCAAGCAGGAGCTCTCCTCCACCATGGAGACCGAGATCAACCTGCCCTTCATCACCGCCGACCAGAACGGCCCCAAGCACCTCATGGTCAAGCTCTCCCGCGCCAAGTTGGAGTCCCTGGTCATGGACCTGGTGGAAAGCACCATCGGCCCCTGCAAAAAGGCCCTGGCCGATGCCGGGCTTTCCGCCAAGGACATCGACGAAGTGGTGCTGGTGGGTGGCATGACCCGCATGCCCCTGGTGCAGCAGAAGGTGGGCGAGTTCTTCGGCAAGGAGCCCAACCGCTCCGTCAACCCGGACGAGGTCGTGTCCATGGGCGCGGCCATCCAGGGCGGCATCCTGGCCGGTGATGTGAAGGACGTGCTCCTGCTCGACGTGAGCCCCCTGTCCCTCGGCATCGAGACCATGGGCAGCGTGTTCACCAAGCTCATCGAACGCAACACCACTATTCCCACCCGCAAGAGCCAGGTGTTCACCACCGCGGCGGACAACCAGCCCTCGGTGTCCATCCATGTGCTCCAGGGCGAGCGCCCCATGGCGGGCGACAACATGACCCTGGGCCGCTTCGAGCTCACCGGCATCATGCCCTCCCCGCGCGGCGTGCCGCAGATCGAGGTCACCTTCGACATCGACGCCAACGGCATCGTCAACGTCTCCGCCAAGGACACCGGCACCGGCAAGGAGCAGTCCATCCGCATCACCGCCTCCAGCGGCCTTTCCGAGACCGACATCGACCGCATGGTGAAGGACGCCGAGGCCCACGCCGAGGAGGACAAGAAGAAGCAGGCCCTCATCGAGGCCCGCAACCAGGCCGACTCGCTGGTGTACAGCACCGAGAAGAGCCTGCGCGAGGTGGGCGACAAGATCGACCCCGTGGTCAAGGGCGACATCGAG
>JAVBYL010000165.1 GCA_030824035.1 Humidesulfovibrio sp. | reverse complement strand
TTTGGAACTGGCGCTTGCGGTACAGCATGTTGAAGTCTTCCGGCCCGCCATGCGCCAAAAGCTGCATGGTGCTGTGCACCGCCTGGACCATGACGCTCTGCTTCGCTGTCTGCATCATTCCCCCCTGCTCCGGCTGATTTCGGCCACGTTTTGGCGAGGTTTGGACCTATTGCCGACCAGATTTCGCCCCACCTCGCGCACGTGTAGCAAACACCGTTCCAAACCCCTTGCGACGCGTGTTTGCCCCAGATGCTCAGCCCATATGCTCGCCCCTGCGGTTGCCAACCGCCGCCGGGGTGGCTATGTTCCGCTTGCCCACCGCGCCCGCAGGGCGCTGGAATACACAACAGGAGACGACCCATGCGTTGCTCATGCCTCAAATGCGGCTACATCTACCTTCCTGAAACCGGCGACCCGGATCGCGGCATTGCCCCCGGCACCGAGAGCAAGGACCTGCCCCCGGAATGGGTGTGCCCCAAGTGCAAAAGCGATCAGGACTGCTTCGCCATGATGGAAGAGGACGAATAGAGGGAAGGATTGGACTTTGGGCTGGCGCGCGGCCAGCCCCGGAGGGGCGGGAACGAAAATTTCAGGCCAGCGGTAAGCGGGAGCCTAGGCCATCATGTCCAGAATGTGGCCGGAGGTCTGCTCAATGGAGCCAATGGCCGCGATGTTGGCCGAGTAGGCGCGGTCGATCTGCATCAGGCTCACCATCTCGTGGGCGATGTCCACGCCGGAGGTGTCTCCGGCCACCGGGCGCATCATGCCGCTGGCGTAGTCCGTGGGGCTGCCTTGGGGCACAAGGGGAAAGCCCGGCCCGTCGGCTCCGGTGACGCTGCTGCCGGTGAGCTGGACGATGTCCGCCACCTGCACGCCCTTGCCGCCAAGGCCGTCTTCCATCTCGGCGCGCAGGGGCCGGTAGCCGTCCGTGTTGGAGTTGGCGATGTTCTCCGACGCCACCATGGCGGACACATCCAGGGCCGAGAGGGCCTGCAGGTTCCACGTCGCATCAAGACTCATCGTCCACCTCCCATCGTCACAATGGCTACCTGACAGTCCGCCAAGCAGCCCAATATACAGTCACCCCGGCCCCATCTGGGGAGGGGCCATGCAACTCCCCTTTACGCCTGTCGCACGGAACTTTCAATAGTCGCCTGGGCGGAATGTCCATGGATGGATTCGAAGGCCTCCACCTCCACCTTGAACCAGGTAATGCGCGGATGCTCGCCCAGGCCCTTGGCAGCGGAGCGCACAACGTCCTCAACAAAGGCCGGGTTGGCGAAGGCCGCCTCGGTGACGAACTTCTCGTCCTCGCGCTTGAGCAGGGTGTACACCCGCGAGGAGCCGGAACCCTCGGCGATCTCGATGAGGTCCTCCAGCCACAAGAAGCCCTTGAACTTTGCCATGATGCGCACGCTGGCGCGCTGGCTGTGCGCGCCCTCGTCGCTGATGGCCTTGGAGCAGGGGCACACGGTCATCACCGGCACGTCCACGCCCAGGGTGAAGTCCAGCCTGCCGTCCTCCCACGCGCCGATGACCGAGCACGGGTAGCCCATGAGGCCCTTGGCCTTGCTCATGGGCGAGGACTGGCGCAGGAAGTACAGAAAATCGAAGCGCGCGAAGGCACGCCGGGCCTCCAGACGCACGGCCATGTCGGAGAGCAGCTTCTCCAGCGAGGCGCGGGAAAGCTCCTCCTCCCAGTCCTCCAGGGCCTCCACAAAGCGGCTCATGTGCGTGCCCTTGAAGGCCGCGGGCAGGTCCACCGAAAGATCCACGCGAGCCACGGTGTGCTGCGTGCCGGACTGGCGGTCGCGCACGACCACCGGCAGGTGCAGGTCCTTCACGCCCACGCGGTCGATGGGCAGCTGGACCGTGGCCGGGTGCTTCTGGACGTCTTCCATCTGCGCGGCGGACATTAGTCGATCTCCTGCCCGGTGGTGGTGAGCACCAGGTGGCCGTGCTTCACGCCCTTGGTGGAAATGAGCTTCTGCCCCAGGGCCTTGATGCCCTCGGCCGAGCCCTTGAGCACCAGCACCTCCAGGCAGTTGTGGTGGTCCAGGTGCACGTGCATGGTGGAAAGGATCACATCGTGGCTGTCGTGCTGGCATTCCGTCAGCTTCTGGGCCAGGCCGCTCATGTGGTGGTCGTACACCAGGGTGAGGGTGCCGGCCACTTCGCCGTCGGAGTTTTCCCACTGGCGCTGCACCAGCATGCTGCGGATGAGGTCGCGGATGGCCTCGGAGCGGGTCTGATAGCTCTTTTCCTTGCACAGCACATCGAACTTGTCCAAAAGGTCAGAGTCCAGCGACACGCCGAAACGGATCGTCTCTCCCATGATGCAGCTCCTTTCCTTATCGTTCTCAGCTCCGCCGCGAAAGTTGGCGGAGAAACACCGTCATGTTTTGCCCGCCCTGGGACACCTTGTCCGCAAGCGGGGTTTCCACGCGCCACCCAAGCCCCTCCAGGCGCTCCCACACCCCGGAGGACACGGCGCGCTCCGGGTCGGCCAGCCACACCACCCCGCCAGGGGCCAGGGCATGGTCGAGCAGCGCCGCCACGGGCTCGAAAAAGCGGCGCTCGTACAAAATATCCGCGCCCACGATGACCTCCGCCGAACCGGCAGCCAGCGCGGGCTTCCTCCAGTCCATGAGGGTGAACAGCGGCGGCGCCAGGTACGAGGGCCCTGCCAGGCTGGCCTGGTTGAGCGCGATGTTCCTGCGGGCGTAGGCCAGGGCCTCGACCTCGTAATCGAAGGCCAGCACCCGCGCGCCAGCGGCGGCGGCCACCAGGGCCGAGAGCCCCAGGCCGCAGCCCACGTCCAGGCAGGTGCGCCCGGCCAGGCGCGGGGCGTTTTGCCCCAGCCAGCGGGCCAGCAGCACCGCCGCGGGCCACAGC
>JAVBYL010000190.1 GCA_030824035.1 Humidesulfovibrio sp. | reverse complement strand
CTGGCGGACAAGGTGCTGCTCGTCACCTCCTTCCTGTGCCTGGCCTTCCAGGACTGGATTCCGCGCTGGCTGGCCGTGCTGGTGGTCAGCCGCGATGTGATCATCGTGGGCGGGTTGTCGCTTTTGCAGTATTCCGGAGTGGATGTGCGGCGGGACATCAAGCCCGTGTGGTTCAGCAAGTGCGCCACCCTGGCGCAGATTTCGCTGGTGCTGCTCATCATGGTGGAGCACAGCCTGGATGTTGCCTACCCTGGCGCACAGCTGGCGCTCATCGTGGCGGTGACGGTGCTGACGGCGGTTTCCGGCGCGTACTACCTGCAACTGGGCTTTCGGATGATTCCGCAGAACGGCAACGGGCATTGAGCGTGCGCTAGTCCTTGGACTCTTCGCCGTCCTTCTTGCCCTGGCCTTGTTTGTCGGGCTCCGCGCGCGGGGTCACGTCGATCTCGTTCGGCTCGTTCAGGGAGCGGCGGAAATTGCGGATGCTCTGTCCCAGGCCCGTGCCTACGTCCGGCAGCTTGCGAAAGCCGCTGACGAGCAAAAGAACGATGATGATGATCAGGATGCCGGTGAGTCCGCCCATGCGTGTTCCCCTTTTTTCCGCAGCCTACCTCGACCGCCGTGCCTGGTCAACGCGGGGTGGCGGTCAGTCGGCGGCTTTGCGATGGGCATAGCTTTGCAATGGCCCGGCGGCTTTACAACGGCCGCGCCCAAGCTTACACAGGCCACCGGAGGGCGCATGGTGGCGAGATTCATGTGGGCGCGGCGCAGTGGCTGAGGGTGTCAAAGGCGGCTTGATCCGGCTGCCGGGGCACGGCTGCACGCACCATCGCCTGGGCCGGTGCCTGTACGAGGAAGCCCTGAACCCGGGGTATCACCAGCAATGGCGCTGCGCGGTGCTCACCCGCTGGGAGGGCGTGTACGACGATTTTCTCGCCCGCGTGGAGCAGTTCGGGCTGGAGGAGGGCGATTTGGCCGACCTCTGGCGCAGGCGCTTCGAGCGCCTTGCCGGGGAATACGTCGACTGCCCCGACTATGACCCAGGCCCCGTGGAATCCATGCCGGAATGCAGCCTGCTGCACGACGAGCTGTGCCTGCTGCGGCTGCCCAAGTGCGGCGGCAAGTGCCAGCACTACGCCCTGCGCGACAACGATTGAACCCCGGAGCACATCCTATGTTGCTGTATTTCCCCCATATGCATCCTGAATGGCTTTCTGACACGGAGCTGAGCGCCTTGCCGGAGCCCCTGCGCTTCCTCGACCCCGGCGTGGGCCGGGCCGACAGCAAGCGGCACGTGCTGCCGCCGGTGGCCCCCTTTGAGCGCTCCCAGGCCAGGGCGCTGTTGGCCGATACCCTGCGCTTCGGCCAAACCGTCGGCTCCCCGCGCGACATCCTGGCCCAGGGCATGGTGCAGCAGGCCAGCGAGCTTTCGCCGGAAAGCTCTCGCCTGGTGCTGGCCGAGGTGGAGCGCAGCATGGCCGGGGTGGCTCCGGTGGCGAATGCCTCCGCGCAGGACGACGACGCCCTGCTGGCCGCCCGCCGCCAGGCCCAGATGGTGCTGCTGCTGGCCTGGAGCCAGGAGGACGGCCTGCTGGAGCTGCGGCGCATCGGCCAGAAGCTGGACGCCTCCTGGGCGCGCCTGGACGAGAGCGTGGGCCTTGGCGAGGGCGTAGCCGACGACGACACGGACAAGGAGTCCATGGAGCTTGGCCGCATGCTCTCCGGCATCACCACGCCCGTGGACGCGCTGCCCGAGACGCTGCCCTGGCGCAAGCTGCTGGAATGTTTTGTTCTGCTTGCGCCGGGGGCTGTGCTGTGCACCCGGGAGCAGGGCGTTGTGGCGGACCTTGCAGAGGTGGGAACTGCCGCAGCCGCAGATATCGAAGGTTTGCCAGCGGGCACGCGCGTGCTGCGCGCCCCGGCCTGGAAGCTGCTGGGCCTGGAGCGTTTGCCCGAGGCCAAGCCCTGGCTGGCGGCGGAGCTTACCCTGGCCGTGCTGGCTGGCTAGGGGAGCGCGCATGACGGCTACGCCCATGACCGTGCTCAGTACCGCCACCGACCCTGCCTTTCTGCGCCGCTACCGGGGGTTCATCTTCGACTGCGACGGGGTGCTCATCGACTCCTACGCCGCCAACACGGCGTATTACAACCAGTACCGCAAGCACTTCAACCTGCCGCCCATGAGCAAGGAGGAAGCCGACGCCACCCACGTGCTGAACGTGTTCGAGTCTCTGCGGCGCATTGTTCCGCCGGAGCTGTACGAGGCTGCCGTGGCCTACCGGCTGGAGCTGGATTACCGCGAGATTCTGCCCTACCTGCGCCGCGAGGACGGGGTGCGCCGCCTGCTGCGCTGGCTGAGGGGCGGGGGCTTCCTGCTCGGAGTCAACACCAACCGCATGGACACCATGCCCCTGGTGCTGAACACCCTGGACATGGAGGGGTTCTTCCACCCCGTGATGACCTCGGCCACGGTGACCAACCCCAAGCCCGACCCGGAGGGCGTGAACACCATATTGGCGGACTGGGGCCTTGGGCGCGATGAAGTGGCCTTCCTGGGCGATTCCTCCGTGGACGAGAAGACGGCCAGAAACGCCGGGGTCACCTTCTGGGCGTACAAGAATCCTGCCCTGGGCGCGGATTTGCACATACCGGATTTCCACACGCTCCAGGCGGCCCTTGTTCAAGCGTGGCCGGAGCATTCCCCGCATCCTTAAGGGCTTGATTCTTCGCCGGGGGTGTGCCAAGAAAGAGCTACACGGAGGGCCACCGGCAGCATTCGGCGGTCCCCAAACGTGGAGGGTGCATGTCCTATTTGATGATCGTCGTGGTGAAGCTCCTGCAGCTGACTTCGACCCTGCTGACGGTGTACATGTGGGCGGCCATCGCTTCGGCCCTGCTCACCTGGGTCAACCCGGACCCCTATAATCCCATCGTGCGCTTCCTGCGCAGCATCACCGA
>JAVBYL010000195.1 GCA_030824035.1 Humidesulfovibrio sp. | reverse complement strand
TCCTCGTTGTCCAGGGAGTGGGAAAGGTCGCGCTCCACCTCGCGGATGGCTGCGGAGATGCCCTTGAGGTAGTGCAGAAACAGCAGGGCCACGCTGCGGCTCAGGTTGCAGATGCAGCGCTCGCCCCGGTAGCCGCTGGGCTTGCCGCGGCTGGCGGAGAGCAGCGCCAGCAGCGAGTCATCGCGCAGCTTGCACACGGTGACGATGCACGTGCGCGTGAGGATGACGCCCAGGGGCACGGTGGAATAGCGGTCCTGGCTCTGCTGGTGTCCGTTGCCGTCCTCCAGGTGCGGGGCGCGGATGACCAGCAGGGTGGCCTCGTCGTCCAGCTCGATGCGCGGCCGCTCGTGCAGGTCCAGGGCGTCGTGGATGAGCTTTGCGTCGATGCCCGCCATCTCGGACGCCCGCGCTATGTCGTCCTGGCTGGGCTCGATGAGCTCGAGCCAACGCACCGCGCCCGTGCCGCCAAGAACGCCGGCCTCCGCCGCCGACGGCCCGTTCTGCCCGCCTTGTCCGTCCTGTCCGTATTCCGTCAGCATCGCGCCCTCCCCTGGCGCACCGTGTGCGGCGGCCATGCGGGCAGACTGTACCCCCGCGCACCTGCCGTGGACATTCCAGCAGGGCAACGGTTCTGTCACAACTCCGCGCACGGCCGCTTTTTACCGTCGCCACGCCAGCCAGCGCCGCCGACTTGTCCCTGTTCCGTCACCTGGCTGCAACCCTGAGCCCCGGGCCCGGTGCTAAGAGTCATCCAACGCGCCGTGCCCGGACGCCCAGGCCCCAGCGGAGCCGCCTCCGCATCCCCCGCCAGCGTATCCTCCCACCTTCCGGCAGCGGCGCACAACAGGAGGCGCCATGCCCAAATCCACGGCCCAGTCCTTCAAAATCGACCTGCACGTGCACTCCCGGCACTCCACCCGGCCCTCGCAGTGGGTGCTGCAGCGCATGGGCTGCCCGGAAAGCTTCACCGAGCCGCGCATGATCTACGACATCGCCCGCGCGCGCGGCATGTCCCTGGTCACCATCACCGACCACAACACCGTCGCCGGGGCGCTGGAAATCGCGCACCTGCCCGGAACCTTCGTCAGCGAGGAGATCACCACCTATTTTCCCGAGGACCGCTGCAAGCTGCACGTGCTGGCCTACGACATCACCGAGGCGCACCACGCCGAGTTCCAGCGCCTGCGCGACAACGTGTACGACCTGGCCGTGTACCTCCGCGCAGAGGGCATCGTGCACGTGCTGGCGCACCCGCTCTTCGCCGTCAACGGCAAGCTCACGCCAGGGCACTTCGAGCGCGCCCTGCTGCTGTTCAACACCCTGGAGCTGAACGGCTCCCGCGACGGGTTCCAGAACCGCGCCCTGCGGCAGATAGTGGAGGCCCTGACCCCGGAGAACATGGCGGAGCTGGCGGAGCGGCACGGCATAGCCCCCCATGGGCCGGAGCCCTGGCGCAAGGCCCTGGTGGCCGGCAGCGACGACCACTCCTCCCTGGGCATAGCCAGCATGCACACGCAGTTTGGCGGCCCGGCCACGGTGCCGAACCTCCTGGCGCAGCTGCGGGCGGGCCAAGGCCGCGTGCTGGGCCAGCCCGCCACCCCCTGGCATATGGCCCACAACCTCAGCGGCATCGCCTACCAGTTTTACAAAAGCCGCGCGGGCAGCCTGCCGGAGGCGCACCCCTGCGTGCGTTTCGCCGATGCCTTGCTGGACCCCGGCCGCCCGCGCCAGCGTGGGCCGCGCGCCCTGCTGCGCCGGGCAACGGACCACCTGCGCCTGGGCCTGTTTTCCCTGGTGGCGGATAAAAACTCCACCAGCGCCATGCTGCTGAGGGAGGCCCGCGCCGTGCTCCAGGCCGACCCGGCCATGCGCCAGGTGGCCGCGAAAATTCCCGCCAAAGCCACTGCCGCCAAAGCCGGAGTCGCCAAAGGTGAAGCCGCCGGGGCTGCGACCACCGCGACGAACACCAGAACGAACACCGACGGGCCGGAGCAGCTTTGGCGGCGCTTCGTCAGCCGCGTTTCCGACCGGCTGCTGACGCATTTCGCCGGGCGTACGCTGCGGGCGGTGCAGGGGGCGGACATCTTCGGGCTGTTCCACGAGATGGCCTCGGCGGGCTCGCTGTACGCCATGCTCTCGCCCTTCTTCCTCTCCTGCGAGCTCTTCGCCCGGGAGCGCGCCTTTGCCCGGGAGTGCCTGCGCGGCTTTGGCCTGGAGGCCCCCCGCCCGCGCAAGCGCTCCGGCGAAACCCTCAAGGTGGCGCACTTCACCGACACCTTCGCCGAGGTCAACGGAGTGGCGCGCACCATCCAGCAGCAAATCGCCCTCTCGGCCCGCCACGGCAAGGACATGACCGTGGTGACCTGCACGGACATCCCCGGCGGCCAGGACGACCTTGCCCCCGGCGCGGCACGCTTTGCCCCTGTGGGCTCGTTCCAGCTGCCGGAGTACCCGGAAATCACGCTCAACTATCCGCCCTTCCTCAAAATGCTGGCCTGGTGCGCGGAGCAGGAGTTCGACATGATCCTCACCGCCACCCCTGGCCCGGTGGGGCTGGCCGGGCTGGCCATCGCCCGCGTGCTCAAAATCCCGGTGCACGGCACGTACCACACGGCCTTCCCCCAGTACGTCCGCATGTTCACGGAAGACCCGGCCATGGAGGACGCCGCCTGGCGCGCCATGCGCTGGTTCTACGGCCAGATGGACGCCATCTACGCGCCCAGCCGCTCCACGGCCCAAGAGCTGGAGGAGCGCGGCATCGGCAAGGGGCGCATCGTGGTGCACCCGCGCGGGGTGGATGTGGAGCGCTTCCGGCCCGAGTTCCGCGACGGCTTCTACGAGGGCCTGGGCCTGGCCCGGCACTTCAAGATCCTCTACGTGGGCCGCGTTTCCCGCGAGAAGGGGCTGGATGTGCTGGCCGAGGCCTTCCGCTCCGTGCACGCCCACAGGCCGGATGCCCG
>JAVBYL010000278.1 GCA_030824035.1 Humidesulfovibrio sp. | reverse complement strand
CAGGCTCTTGGACACGTTGAGCAGCTCCGCCGCCTTCACCTGCACGAACTCCGCCCGCACCAGCGCCCGGCGGATCACCGCGGCCTCGATCTTCTCCAGGGTTTCGCCCAGGTCCAGCTTGGTGGGCAGCAAATCCACCGCGCTCTTGAACTGCGAGTCCTCGTCCTTGATCTCCGGCGGCAGGTCCTCGGCATCGACGAACTCGCTGCCGGAAAGCACCACGCAACGCTCGATGACGTTCTCCAGCTGGCGCACGTTGCCCGGCCACTCGTAGGCCGAGAGGTAGTCCATGGCCGAGGGCGTGAAGCCCTTCATCTCGCGGCCGTTCTCTTTGGAAAACTTGTCCAGGAAGTGCGAGGCCAAAAACGGGATGTCCTCGCGGCGCTCGCGCAGGGGGGGCAGGTGGATGCTGACCACGTTGAGGCGATAGAACAGGTCCTCGCGGAAGTGCCCCTCGGCCACGGCCTTGGTGAGGTCGCGGTTGGTGGCCGCCACAATGCGGATGTCCACCTCCACGGCCTCGGTGCCGCCCACGCGCTCAAAGGTGCGTTCCTGCAGCACGCGCAAAAGCTTCACCTGCAGGTCGTGGGAAATCTCGCCGATCTCGTCGAGGAACAGCGTGCCCTTGTCCGCCAGCTCGAACCGGCCCCTGCGGCGGGAAACAGCGCCGGTGAAGCTGCCCTTCTCGTGCCCGAAGATCTCGCTTTCCAGCACGCCGGAGCTCAGGGCCATGCAGTTCACGGAAACAAAGGGGCCGTCCTTGCGGGGGCTCTCGTTGTGGATGGCCTTGGCGATGAGCTCCTTGCCGGTGCCGGACTCCCCGGTGACGAGCACGGTGCTGCGGCTGGGCGCGGCGCGGTGCACCATGTCCAGCACGTGGCGCATGCTCTTGTCGCGGGCGATGATGTTGCCCATGCCGTAGCGCTCTTGGATCTGCCTGCGCAGGTGGCGGTTTTCCTGCTGGGCGCGGGCGTATTGCATGGCCTTGGAAAGGGAGAGCAGCAGCTCCTCGTTGGAAAAGGGCTTGGTGATGTAGTCGAAGGCGCCGGTGCGCATGGCCTCCACGGCGCTTTCGATGCTGCCGAAGGCCGTCATGATGAGCACGGGGATGTGCGGATAGTGCTTTTTGACGTGGTCGAGCACCTGGCTGCCCGTGAGCTTGGGCATCTTCATGTCCGTGACGACGACATCCACCTCGCTCTCCTCCAGGAAGGCCAGACCCATCTCCGGGTCGGACAGGGCGGTGACCTTGTATCCGGCGTCGGAGAGGATGGTGTCGAGCACGAGCAGGTAGTTCTGCTCGTCATCAAGGATGAGAATATTGTCGGGCATGGTGCGGTCTCCGTGGTCGTTAGGCTTTGTCGGTGGGCGTTTGCGTGCCGGAGGCGATGGTCGCATCCGGCGCTTTGGGCGGCGGGGGCAGCTGCGCGGGCTTGGCCGCGTGGCCCAGGGGCAGCTTCAGCGTCACCATGGCGCCGCCCTCGGGGTGGTTGCCCAGCACCACGGCGCCGCCGTGGCTTTCGATGATGCTGCTGACAATGGCCAGGCCCAGGCCCGTGCCTGTGTCCTTGGTGCTGTAGAAGGGGTCCTTCATCTTGTCCAGGTTCTGCTCGTCGAAGCCGGGGCCGCTGTCGCGCACGGTGAGCAGCAGCCACTGGCCCTCGTTGTCGGTGGCGGTTGCCGTGGTGGCCTGGATGAGCCCGCCCTCCGGCGGCAGGGCCTGCATGGCGTTGCCCAGCACGTTGTACACCGCCCGGTAGATCAGGTCGCGGTCGCCGCGCACGCTGGTGCCCTCCGGGCAGGAGCGCTCCATGCGGATGGAGCGGGTTTCGCACTCGCGCTCCAAAAACACCGCCGCCTGCTCCAGTACGCGGCAGATGTCCACCTCGTCCTGCCTGGGTTGGCGGGGCCGCGCGTAGTCGAGAAACTCGTGCACCGTGCGCGAGAGGCGCTTGGCCTCGTCGAACATGGCCTCGATGATGCGGGTGTGCGGGTGGTTTTCGGCCTTGGCCTTTTTGAGGATGAGCTCCGCGCTGCTTTGGATGATGCCCAGGGGGTTGCGGATTTCGTGCGCAACGCCGGCCACCATGCGGCCCATGCCCGCCAGCTTCTCCTGCTGGTGCAGCTCGGCCAGCAGCTTTTCCTTTTCGGCCTGGCGCTCCGCGCTCATGCGGTCGGCCCGGCCCAGAATGCTGATGATGAGGAAGAACAGCACCAGGCTGGTGAACAGCGAGGAGGCGTACACCAGCCGCTCGAAGTTCACCACGGCCATGTAGTCGTCGGTGATGTCTTGGCTGAATTCCAGAATGCCCATGATGGGGTTCTTGGCGCCGGGGCCGAAGTTGCGCTCCATGCGCAGGGGGGCGAAGCCGCGCAGCACCACGCTGCCGGGCCGCAGCTCCAGGCGGAACATGGCCGTGGACCAGGAGATCTTGCTCAGGAAGTCGAAGCTTGTTTCCCCGTGGGAGATGGCGCGCTTGGCGCCCTCCCCCGCCAGGCCGGTGCGGTTCACCAGGTTGGGGTCGGTGCTGTAGGAGATGCGCAGCTCCGGATCATAGATGCGGACCTCCTGCACGTGGAAGCTGTGGATGGTGGAGCGCACCACCTGGTCCAGCCGGGTGAACTGCTCCGGGTTGCGCAGGCTGATCTGCCCGAAGCCGATGATGGTGGGCAGGGTGAAGCGCGTGAAGATCTGGTGCGAGAGGTTCTCCGCCAGCAGCAGGCCGAACTGCTTCTGCTTTTCCAGCAGCACGCGCTCGGCGTATTTTGCCTGGAAGACGGAGAGGCCCAGGCTGGAGCCCAGGATGAGCAGCAGCAGGGTCCAGGAGAGGACCTTGACGAACTGCAGGGGCTTTTGCTTGGCCCGGAGGGATTTGTATATGCCCAAGCTCTAGAACCCCCGCTCGTCGCGCCCGGCGCCCGGCTGTCCTTTCGCTTGGCCGCTCGTTTCGCCGCCAGATTCGCCGGT
>JAVBYL010000109.1 GCA_030824035.1 Humidesulfovibrio sp. | reverse complement strand
GAAGGAGATGGGTTCGTACGCGATCCTGGCCGGGGGCAAGGGTGCTTGGGCGGGCTTGGGGTGTGGGGTGTTCGTCTCCGGCTCCCAGGTCGCGTCCGCACTTGACTCTCTATGAGCATCTGGCGTGCCAACATTGGAATGCGCTGTTATACAAGCATGTTGTGACATTCTTAGCCGCTTTGGCTGGGTGTTGGACAGGGCGCATGTGCAAGGCGATGCACAGAAGTGCAAGGGGCATGTGCATACCCGTGTGCAGAAGCAGGGCGAAGTGGGGAAACATGGCGGCCTGGGCTGGCGCGGGGGCGCTTGCACACAAGGGGAGGTGGGCGAAAACCTTTCGCTGGGAACGGCCTAGGCCCTCAGCGGCACCAGCTCCAAGGGCAGCTCCACGGCCAGTTCCCGCAACCAGGCCAGCACCTCGCGGCGCGCCCCAGGGGCAAAGCGCAGCATCAGCGTCATGCGGCCGGCCGCATCCGCCCCCAGGCTGGTGAACAGCGCCAAGCCGTCTTGGGCCTCCAGACTGAAGCGGAAGAACGCCACCTCCGGCCTGGGCAGGCGCAGGTACAGGCGCTCCGAAAAGGGGCCCGGGCCCGTCGAGCCAAGCTGTCCGGCCGCGCTCATGCCGCGCTCCCCAGCATCTGGCCTATCTCGCGCAGGATCTTTTCCCTGTGCATGCGCACCTGCTCGGGAATGCGCATGATCATGTCCAGCTGGCGCGTGTGGATGATGAGGTAGCCGAGCACCCGCAGCCGGTCCATGAGCTCCGCCGTGGGCAGGGACTCCACCCGCGCATACAGGGCGTCCTCGCGCACGTCGATGGAGAAGCCGAACTCCTTCAGGATGCTGGAGACGAACTGGATGCGCCGGGTGCGCCGGGTCACCTCCGCCGCGCCGCCACGGAACTGGAAGCTGACGAAGTTTTCCCGCGCGCGGTCGCCCACCAGGGCCTCGATGGTGACGAAATGGTAGCCGAAGCGCGAGGACAGGGACACGTAGGACTTGGACAGCAGGATGTGGTTCTGCACGCCGAAGTCGAACCCGGCGGTGATGGAGATTTCCGGGTTGGTGGTGCTCTCGTACATGATGGACAAGAAGCCGCGGGCATCCACCGGCGGCGGCCCGGCCCAGGGAAAAGCGCTGATGCCCTCCCAAACCGCGTGGAAGGGTGGGCTGGAGATGTTCTCCAGGCGGATGAACTTGCCCTCCGGCGGGGCGGCGAAGGCATCCTCCAGGTTGATGATCCACCACTGCATGGCCGCGCCCCCGGCCCAGAGCTGCTTGGCCTGCCGCTCGGAAAAGTCCTGCTGGCTGCGGCCGAAGTCGAACATGGCGGAAACGGCCCGGTGGTGCGCCAGGCGGGCCACATCGCGCACGCTCTGGCAGTTGACGGCGCGGAAGCCGGGGTCCTCCGGCGAGGGCAGGGTCATGGGGGCCATGAGCTCCAGCAGTTCGCCCAGGCGGCGGTGCACCGGGGTTCCCTCCATGCGCGAATGTCCGCCCTCGGCCCCGCGCCCAACCGGGGCCACGCCGCCGCTCTCGCTGGGGGCGAACTGCGGGCCGCAGCGCAGCACCTCAAAGCAGCCGTCCGCGTCCAGCCGCCACTCGAACTCCACCGCCGCGCCCAGGCCCTCCTCCAACTGGCGGGCCAGCCGCCCCAGGGCCAGGGACTGCTCCCTGGTGAGGGCGAAGGCGCTCGCCGGGGCACCGGAAATGCCCGCGCCGGAAATGTCCGCGCCAGAACAGTCGGGCGCGCAAAAGTGCACCTTGCCCTCCGCGGCGTCCTCCCGCGCGGCATCCTCCCCTGCGGGGCAGCCCTTGCCGGGGCACACAAGGATAACCGGACAGGCGCCCGGTGCGTGCTGCGGCCGCCCTGGTCCGGCGATGGTCAAAATACGCACGGCCTCGGCCCCGGTGAGCTCCTCGGGCACATCCGGCCCCGGCAGCACCCGCGAGCGCGAGAGGGCCAGGCCCCGGGCGTAAGGCAGCGCGCCGGGGGCAAGGCCAGCCTGGGCCGAATCCGCCTGGGCAAGCCCTGGGCCTGGGGCCGAAACTGGACCTGGGGCTGGGGCTGAACCTGGAGCTGGCTCGGCCAGCACGCCCACGCACATGGACACCTCCACGTCGGGCAGGCCGCGCCACAGGCGGCAGAGCATAGCCTCGGGCGAATATTTGCCCGCCACGGCGCGGCGGTAAGCCAGGGGCAGCTCGTCCAGGGGCACGCCGAACTGCGCCGGGTAGCGGCCCACAAAGGCCTGACCCTCCCCCATGCTGGCGGGAATAAGCGTCACATGGGTGGCCCCGGTGCGCTCGGCAAGGTCGGCACCGGCCTTGCGCAGGGCGTCTTCCAGCTCTGGCGGCAGGGGCCACTGCTCGATGAGCCGGGCCACCTCCGCGCCCACTTCCTCCACGGGCAACAGGGCGCCCTCGTCGTCGGCGTCGGGCAAGCCGGGGGCGGAGAGCACGCAGGCCGCGCTCTCGGCCAGGGAGCAGGCCCCCACGCTGAAGGCCTGCATGCGGCGTTCGATTTCCTCCCGCAGGCCCTGGTGGTTGGAGAAGGCCTCGTACGCGCGGCCGCCGGTGACGAAACCCTCCGGCACGGGCAGGCCCAGCCGGTTCTTGATCTCGCCCAGCTCCGCCAGGCGCGCGCCAACCTCATCGGCCCGCTCGGCGCTGACCTGCGCCAGGTCCACCGTGAGCAGGCTGCCGGGAGGCACGGTGCGGCGGCCAAGGGCGGCCTCCACCTGGGCCAAAATTTCGGTGAAGCGTGTGGTCAGGCGCTCCGCCGCGCCGGGGTCCAGCTCGCGCAGGTGCGTAAGCATGCGGAAGGCGTTGACGGCGACGCTGGTGGCTCCGGCCCGCAGGAAGGTCATGCCGAACACTCGGCCATCGGTGAGGGCGTGTTCCATGTCGGCCAGGGTGGACAGCATGCGCTTGCCCGAGGTGAGCAGGAGACGGAAGTTCGTGTGCTTTTT
>JAVBYL010000255.1 GCA_030824035.1 Humidesulfovibrio sp. | reverse complement strand
AGGGGCAGGGTGGGGCCGGGGTAGCGGCGCACCACCTCTGGGTGCACCTTGGTGGAATAGATGAGCGGGATGTCCTTGGCGAACTCCGGGTCCAGCTTGTTGTACACCCAGAGCATGCTCTCGTCGTAGTCCAGGGCCAGGCAGAAATCGGGCTTGAGGCCATAGGGCTGCAAGGCCGGGAGGGTTTGCAGCGCGCTGGTGTACAGGGCGTAGCCGGGGTTCTCGGCCAGGGCGGCGGCATGCTGCGCCAGGGAGGGCCCCGCGCCGAGCACCACGGCCCCAACGCCCGCGGCCGCGCCTTCCAGCCCCTTCAGGGAGCCGTCGGACAGGGCGCGGCGGAAATTCTTCAGCTCGTTGCCAACCATAACGTCCTGACGGCAGCGCAGGGTGACCATCTCCACGCTGAAGTTCTCCAGCCGCTGGCGCACCACGGTCATCCACTGGGCGTATTCCGCCCCGATCTGCCTGCTGGGCACGTCCGCGCGCAGGTAGATTTTGCCGTAGATGTACTGCAGGTCGAGGTTCTTCACCACCTCGCCCAGATGCGCCTCCACAGGCGGCAGGAAATGCAGCTTCTTGATCTTCATGAACGGGCGGTAGTCCGTTTGGCCCAGGCAGGCCAGCAGCACGGCCGGGTTGGGCTCCACAACGATGACCTTGTGCGAGTCCGGGGTGTTGACGAGCACATGGTTCAGGCCGTAGCCCAGGTTGCAGCCGATGATGATGGTGGCGCTGGTGTCGGCCTTTTCCAGGTCCTTGGTCCAGTCGGTGTACAGGCCAAGGGGCGGCAGCGACTCGAAAATGCCGGAACCGGAGGGCATGCGCCAGTCGATGATGCCCCATTGGTTGACAAAGACGCTGGTTTTCAGGGATTCTGCGTCGAACTGGCTGCGGGAGAGCCAGGCGTGGAACGCCTGGTTGTAGGTCTCCAGGGCAGTGATATTATCTTTGAGGAACGGATACATCGTCATCGTGCCGACCCCTTGTGTTTGGGGGCGGAGATGCAAATCGCGGGCCAGCGCCGAATTCGGGCTTTTGCGCCAGCGTGACGAGGATATATTATGCAAAACTCCAACATACTTGATTTTGTGGGCGGCACTCCCCTGGTGGAAATCACTAGGCTGAACCCCCACCCCCATGTCAAAATCATGGCGAAGCTGGAGGCGCGGAACCCCGGCGGATCCATAAAGGACCGCGTGGCCGTGGCCCTGGTGGAGGCGGCGGAAAAGTCCGGCGAGCTCACCCCGGACAAGACCATCATCGAGGCCACCAGCGGCAACACGGGCATCGGCCTGGCCATGGTGGCCGCGGTGAAGGGCTACAAGATGACGCTCATCATGCCCGACTCCGCCAGCGAGGAGCGCAAGCGCATCATGCGCGCCTACGGGGCGGAGATCCGCCTGACCCCCGGCCGCCTGGGCACCGACGGCGCCATCGAGCTGGCCTACCGCCTGGCCCGCACCGAGCCGGACACGTATGTGCTCATGGACCAGTTCAACAATCCCGCCAGCATCGCCGCGCATTACGAAGGCACCGGCCCGGAAATTTGGCAGCAGACCGGCGGGCAGGTGACGCACGTGGTGGCCACCCTGGGCACCTCCGGCACGGCCATGGGCCTGGCCAAGCGCATGCACGAGCATCCCGGCGTGGAGGTCGTCGCCATCGAGCCCTACGCGGGCCACAAGATCCAGGGCCTCAAGAACATGCACGAGTCCTATCCGCCGGGCATCTACAACAAGAAGGCCCTGGACCAGATTCTGCGCGTGGAGGACGAGGAGGCCTTTGAGATGTGCCGCCGCCTGGCGCGCGACGAGGGCGTTTTTGCGGGCATGAGTTCCGGCGCGGCCATGGCCGGGGCGCTCAAGCTGGCCGCCAGCCTGGAGGCGGAAGGCAAGTCCGGGTACGTCGTGGTGATTTTCCCCGATGGCGGCGAGCGCTACCTGTCCACTCCGCTGTTCGCCCCCGCGGCCCTGGAGGGCCTGCGGCTGATGAACCTGGCCACCGGCGGCAAGGTGACGCTTTCGGCCTCCGGCAGCTTGAACATCTACACCGTTGGCCCCAGCCTGGACGAGCCCGACGACGTGGACGCCTGGCGGCGGCTGGTGCTGGCCGATGTCCTCTCTCGCCACCTGGCCGCGCGCGGGGTGGCCGTGCGCACCGCCGTGGGCCTGGCCGACCTGGACGACCGCACCCTGACCGCGTCACGCGCGGCGGGCCAATCGCGCGAGGCATACGTGGCCGGGGTCATGGAGCGCATCCGCACCCGCGCCGCCGTGCTGGGCCTGCTGCCCGAGACGTTGTTCCAACTCGCCTCCGACTCCGTGCCGCAGGCTTTGGACATCTGCAAAAAGCTGCTGGGCAAGGGCCAGGCGTACGAGAAGCTGCGCAGCGTGTATTTCGACGTGCGCCGCGACAAGCGCTACGGCAACATGCAGCTCATGGACATGGACAAGCTCTCCGTGGGCAAGACCGTGGACCTGGGCGACTACGTCAAGGACAACCCCCTGGACTTCACCCTGCTCAAGCGCGCCACCCTGCAGGACCTCAAGCTCGGCGACGTCATCGAGACCGAGTGGGGCAACGTGCGGCCCAGCTGGTTCGTGCAGGTGGCCGTGGCCGGGCTTTCCGCCCTGGGCCGGGTGGACGTGCTGCTGGCCGGGGAAGACCACCAGTTCCCGCACCTGGAGAACCTGCGCGCCATCTGGAGCGCCGCCGGGGTGGAGCCCCTGGCCTGGCTGGCGGACAAGAAGGTGGCCCGCGAGGCCACGGCGGAGGCTGGGTCCGGGGCCGAGCAGTTCTGCTCCAGCGTTGATCTGGCCTCGTTGCAGTCCCAGGCGGGCGGCCCGGCCGCGCTGCGCATGTGGCTGCTCTCCGCCGCGTACCGCAAGCCGCTGGCCGCCACGGCCCAGAGCCTGTCGATGTGGGCGCGCAACTGGCACAAGGTGCAGGAGGCCGCCTGCGCCATGCGCCTGATTCAGGGCGATGCCGC
>JAVBYL010000043.1 GCA_030824035.1 Humidesulfovibrio sp. | reverse complement strand
CAGCCAGGGCGTCGTGGCTCGCGAACGCGCCCCGGAAGACGAGAGTGTCCGGGAGATGCGCGCACCATAGCACGCGTGGCGGCCTTTGGGGAGAGTTGCCTGAAGATTATTAATTTCCCGTCTGGGGGGACCTTGCCGCTCCTGGGGACTTTCGCTCCTGGGAAAGCACAATATTTTGGGCGCTTGTTCGCTCGGGCTAGGCTTTTGTCCGCGCCTCCCGTCACCAGTAAACCGGCGCGCAATGGTTGGCTGGGATGTGTGGTGTGCGGGGTGGCAATAGCATCGCCTGGGCCATTGTTTTGGCCGCTTCGCGACGATGTTGACCCGCCCGCCGACCCGCTCAGTTCTCCGCCGTATCGGGTTCGGCCGTCGCGCAACGGCAGCTTGGGCTCAGGGTTCCATCGCAGCACACAACGCGGCCCTCCTGGCAGCCGCATTGGCCCCTGTGGTGGGAGCAGCAACCACGCCCGGACAGGAGAAGGGAGCCCTGCGTGGGAGGTGATGCGCACAGGGCCTGCGAAGCCCCCGCCTCAACCTTCGCCTTCCCCTCCGCCTTATCCTGGCCTGCCCGCGCCCCTTGCGCGCTGGCCAGCACCAGCGCCAATGCCAGCGCCAATGCCAGCAACCGCGCACAACACGATGCCCTGTGCATGACCACCCCCATGTTTCGCTACTGCGTAGCATGGCCGTGGCGTACTGTCAGCAGTTGAGGGCCGCCGCGTGCCTCCCCTGCACCACAAAAAGCCCCGCCGCGAATTCATGCATTCGCGGCGGGGCCTTCTTATTCTTTGGTGCCCAGGGCGGGGCTCGAACCCGCATAACCCGAAGGTTGAGGGATTTTAAGTCTCTATTTTGTGCTAATTATTACAGTGTGTTGCGACTTAAACCGGAATAATTTTTGCTGGTTGCGTACGCATGCGCATTCACGAATGATCACTGGTTTGCACTCGCAGTGGAGCAAAATTGGAGCAAGTTTTATGGCAAGTTTTCTGTGTTCTTGCCCTACCTACTCTGATCTTCGGAAACCGCAGCTAAATATTATTAGGTCTGCCCGCCGTCTTCGGCGTCACCAGCGTATTTTGTGAATTTAAACCAGCTTCATGAAATCTAACTGACCTGCCACCCGAAAACAGGACCAAATAGTAGGGGAGCAGGTCAGGTGATTATTGTGACAACAAGAAACGCGGCGAATAGTCTGAACCCAATGCTGATGTTCTTCGTTACCAAACCAATCTGCTTAAAATATTAACCGATTTCTCTGCACCCCTGTTGAGGCGTTAGAGGGGCAGCGCCTAGTCGTCGCTGAACTTCTCTACCAACCGAGCAAGACTCCTTGCGGTTTCGGCGAGGTCAGCAAGGTCCCTGTTTGCCTTCTGCACATCATCAGCCATCTGGGTGGCGAGGTTGTTGATCTCGCTGACGTTGGAATTGATTTCCTCACTGGTGGCAGACTGCTCCTCAGCCGCAGTGGCAATGGAGCGCACCATGTCAGCCATGCGCTCTGAGGCATCAACAATCTGAGTGAGCATGCCACCTGCGCCACTAGCCAACTCGCTGGTCTTGTCCACCCGAACCTTCGTGGCATCCATCTGGCGCACTGCGTCCTCGGTACTGTGCTGGATATGCTGGATGGCGGATTCCACTTCCTTGGTGGCGGTCATGGTCTTCTCGGCCAGCTTGCGCACCTCGTCGGCCACCACCGCAAAGCCGCGCCCAGCATCGCCCGCACGGGCTGCCTCAATGGCTGCGTTCAGGGCCAGGAGGTTGGTCTGGTCGGCTATGTCGTTGATGACGCTCATGACCTGCCCAATATCCTTGGCATTGTGGGCCAGTTGCCCCAGGGCGGCAGAGAGGTCCTCTGCCGTCCCAGCGACCTGCCTGATTTCTGTCAGGGTGTTTTGCACCATCTGCCCGCCTTCGCGGGCAACACTTTTGGCGTTGTTGGAGGCGTCGGCGGTATCGCTGGCATTCTTGGCCACCTCAAGTACAGTGGAGTTCATCTCCTCCATGGCCGTGGCCATTTGGGTAGTCCGGTCACTGGTGGTGTTCATGCCCTGGGTCAAGTGATGCATCTGTTGGGTCAAATGTCCAGAGGCCTCCTCCATGTGCATGGCCACGGCGGTGACCTCAGCTGCCACACTCAGCAGGTTCTGGCGGTTGGCCTCGAAGCGCTGGCGACGCTCAAGGCGTGCTTGGACTGTTTTCGTCGTGGTCAGCTTGCCCGTGACGGTATGCAGCCGTGCCTGGGCACGGAAGCGGAGGGCGTGCAGTGCGGCATCAAGCAGAAGGACAAGGTGCAGTATCTCCACGTGCAGCGCTTGGCCGATGGCCGGATGGTCGAGGAGGCGTACCTCGCTCATCTTGACGCCGCGCGGCTTGAGATAGCCGTCGGTAAAGCCCTTCAAGCCCTTGCGCCCGTAACCGTGTGGGGGCCGGAACCCTAGCGCGCAACATGCTGCCAGCAGAATTAGCTCGAGCTGGGCGCGGCATCGTCGGCTTGTCGACGCCAGTCTGAACCACGAAATATCTTCCTGTTATCTTTTCGCTTTGCCCTCCAGGCACTTGCGCACGGAAAACCAGAGATGGTTTGATGGGAGCAAGGGCCACATACCCCAGAAGGAGGAGCAAACATGATCAGACGACTGATCGCGACGGCCACACATTTTGAAGCCGCCTTCGCGAAACGACTGTTCGCCAGAAAGCTCGTGCTTCGGCGCGAAACCTGTTTTTTCCATGCGACCTTGGCGTATGCCAGAATCCGCGTGGAGAGACCGCGCGGCCGGTAACAGAGAAACCAGCCGTGACGTGTGGGAGCCCCTAGGGCTCATTGGCAGGCCGAAAGGCCTTTGAACGCCATGCGGGCAAGCCGGACCATAAAACCGGCTGCTTGGCGAAAATGGCGAAACTGCAGCACCCTCCCCACTCAAAAGGCGGCCCTTCGGGCCGCCTTTCCTGTTTTCACTGCTGGCGCTGGAGTCTGTCGCACAGG
>JAVBYL010000301.1 GCA_030824035.1 Humidesulfovibrio sp. | reverse complement strand
AGCCCGACCTCGACTTCTTCCGCAGCCAGGCCAGCCAGTTCGGCTTCGATGAGCCCGCCTACCTGGAGGCCTTGGCCCGGGTGCCTGTTTTGCCCCGCGCCAAGGTGGACAACATCCTGGCCTACAACACGGCCTTTGCCAACTTTTTGGCCAGCCTGGCCGAAAGCCGCTTGTCCCAGTTGGAGGAGGACGCCCGGAGCCGGGCCGCCGAGGAAGAGCTGCGCAGGCGCACCCAGCTGATGCAGAGCTTCATGGACGCCACGCCCAGCCCCATCTTCGCCAAGGGCAGCGACCTGCGCTACACGGCCTGCAACGCCGCCATGGAGCGGTACACCGGCCTGGGACGGGAGGCCCTGCTGGGCAAGACGGTGTTCGAAATCTATCCGCGCGGCCTGGCCGAAATCTACGACGCCAAGGACCGGGAGCTGCTGGCGGCCGGTGGTGTGCAGGTGTACGAGGGGAGCATGGTCCACTCCGACGGGACCCTGCGCGACATTCTGTTCCACAAGGCCGTGTACCTCGACGCCGAGGGGAACCCGGCGGGCATGGTTGGGGTGATGTCCGACATCACCTCGCGCAAGCGGGCCGAGCGGGAGCTGCTGCAGTCCCGGCAGGAGCTGGAGGACTTCCGGCTGCTCATGCTGGCCATGACCGAGAACATGCTGGACATGCTCTGGGCCAAGGACCTCAACGGGCGGTTTCTCTTTGCCAACCCGGCCATACGGGCCAACCTGCTGTGCAGCGACGACGAAGAGGTGCTGGGCCGCACCGACGTGTATTTCGCCCAGCGCCAGCGTGCCCTGGGCTTTCAGCACACCTTTGGCGAGCAGTGCCTGGACTCCGACGAGATCGTGCTGCGCGAGGGCAAGCCGGGCCGGTTCATAGAGGACGGCCTGGTGCAGGGCCAGCAGCTGGTGTTGGAGGTGCAGAAGTCCCTGCTGTACGACAGCACCGGGAAGGTCATCGGCACCGTGGGCACCGCGCGAAACATAACCCAGCGCATGGCGGCGGAAACGGCGCTGAAGCAGAGCGAGGAGCGCTACCGCGAGCTGTTCCACAAGGCCTGCATCGGCATTCTGGTGGTGGACAAGGGCAACGCCAGGATTTTGGACTCCAACCGCATGGCCAGGGAAATGCTCGGCTACTCCAAGGAGGAGCTGGCCGGGCTGGCCGGGCGCGAGCTGGTGCACCCGGATGACCAGGCGCGGCTCAGCGTCAGCGACATCATGGGGCAGATGAAGGCGGGCGATGTGGCCGTGCTGGAGCGCCGGTACAGCGTCAAGGGCGGCGGCTGGCTGCCCGTGGAGGTGCGGCTGGCGAACATGGGCAAGGACATGCTGCTGGTGATGTTTGCGGACATAACCGACCGCAAGCTGGCCCAGAACGCCCTCACCGAGAGCGAGGAACGCTTCCGCCGGTTGTTCGACGAGATGTCCAGCGGCTTTGCCCTGCACGAGATGATCTTAAGCGACACCGGCGAGCCGGAGGACTACCGCTTTTTGCTGGTGAACCCGGCCTTTGAGCGCCTGACCGGGTTGCGGCGCGAGGACATTTTGACCCGCCGCGTGCTGGATGTGCTGCCGGACACCGAGCCGGAGTGGATAGAGCGCTATGGCCGCGTGGTGCGCACCGGACAATCGGAAATTTTTGAGCACTACAGCGGCTCCCTGGACCGCTGGTACGAGGTGCTGGCCTACCGCAGCGAGCCTGGGCGCTTCGCCGTCGTGTTCTCGGATGTGACCACCCGCAAGCAGGCGGAGCAGGCGGTGCGGGCCAGCGAGAAGCGCTTCCGCGCCCTGGTGGACTGCGCGGCCACGGGTATCATCATGCTGGCGGCGGATGGCCGCATTTTGGCCATGAACCCCCACGCCCGGTCGATTTTCGGGGTGGACGACGAAGTGCTCGACCACCACACCAGCACCTCCCGCGACTGGCACACCATCCATGAGGACGGCACACCCTTCCCCGGCTCGGCGCATCCCTCCAACGTCACCCTGCGCACGGGCCAGCCCCAGCGCGATGTGGTCATGGGCGTACGCAACGGCGAGCGGCTCACCTGGATCAGCATCAGCACCGCCCCGGTGCTGGAGGAAACCACCGGCGCGGTGCAGTACGTCGTCATCACCTTTGAGGACTTCACCGCCCGCAAGAACGCCGAGGAGGCGCTGCGGGAGAGCGAGGAGCGCTTCCGCCGCATTGTGGAAACGGCCAACGAGGGCATTTGGACCATGAGCCCTGGCGACATCACCACCTATGTGAACAGGACCATGGCCGAGATGCTGGGCTACGAGCCGGAGGAACTCCTCGGCAGAAGCATGCGCGAGTTCTTGTTTGCGGAGGACCTGGAGGACCACGAGCGAATTTTGGCCCAGCGCAGCGCCGGGGTGGCCGGGCAATACGAGCGGCGGCTGCGCACCCGCAGCGGCGGCGAAATCTGGACGTTGGTCTCCGCCAGCCCCATCTTCGGCGCGGATGGCGCCTTCTGGGGCAGCTTCGGCATGTTTACGGACATCACCGAGGGCAAGCGCATGCAGCGCATCCTGGAGGCGCGCGTGGCCCTGGGACGCATAGCGAACACGGAGGGCCTGGACAGCGTGCTGCAATACGCGCTGGACGCCGCCGAGGCCATGACCCTGAGCTCCATCGGCTTCTTCCACTTTGTGGAGATGGACGGCGGCATGCTCTCGCTGCAAAGCTGGTCCAAGCGCACCATGGAGCACTGCGAAACGCCGGGCAAGGGCATGCGCTACAGCGTGGACTGCGCCGGGGTTTGGCTGGAGGCCGTGCGCAAGGCCCGCGCGGTCATCCACAACGATTACGCCAACCTGCCCGGCAAGCGCGGCCTGCCGGAGGGGCATGTGCCCCTGGTGCGGGAGCTGGTGGTGCCCATTTTCGACAAAAACTCGCTGGTGGCGGTCATCGGCGTGGGCAACAAGCCCTTTGACTACGACGAGCGCGACATCGACACCCTGAACATCCTGGCCGGGCTGGCCTGGGAGGTTGTTCTGCGCAAGCGCGCCC
>JAVBYL010000223.1 GCA_030824035.1 Humidesulfovibrio sp. | reverse complement strand
GCTGGCCACCAGGGCGCCCAGGGCCGCTCCGGCGGCTGTTCCCAGCAGGCGGGCCCAGCTGGCGGCCAGGGAGCTGCCCACATTGGCCTGCATCACCAGGATGGACGAGAACACGGCCCAGTAGCCCTGGTCGAGCCCGAGGAACTGGGTGAGCGCGTAAGTGATCGACGCGGCCAGGGCGGTGCGCAGGGCGTGGCGCGCCGGGCCGGCATCAAGCAGGGCGGCGCGCAGGAGGGTGGTGTTCAGCATCGGGGGCACTTGATACTTCTAAATCGTCTCTGGTGCGCTGTCGAGGGGCGCCAGCGTTCCCCCAAAGCAAGCACCGAGGCCACGGTCTTGGCACCGCGCGCTTGCGCTGCGAAGTCCGATGGTATACGTACGCGCCTGGGCACGCCTTCCCTCAGTATGAGCGGACGCGCGGCCTTTTGTCACCGCAAGGAGCCCCCTGCATGCATACCCGTGGAAAGATTGTTTCTCTGGATGAACTTGCGAGCATTGCCAGCCAGTTGCGCCCGGAAAAGCGCATTGTTCTGGCCCACGGCTGTTTCGACCTTCTGCACATCGGGCACATTCGCTACCTGCGCCAGGCCCGCGCCATGGGCGATGCGCTCTTTGTCACCATTTCCCCGGACCGCTTTGTTGACAAGGGGCCGCACCGGCCCGCCTTCGACCAAAATCTTCGCGCCGAGGCCATCGCCAGCCTGGACTGCGTGGATTATGTCGCCGTCAACGACTTTCCCACCGCCGTGGAGACCCTGCGGCTAATCCGGCCCCATGTGTATTGCAAAGGTTCGGACTTTACGGACGCCAAGAGCGACCCCACGGGCAAGCTGCAGATCGAGGAGCAGGTGGCCCACGAGGTGGGCGCGGAGATGGCCTTCAGCAAGGATGTCGTCTTCAGCTCCTCAAATCTCATCAACCGCTTTTTGTCCACCTTCCCCGAGGAGTTGCAGCAGTACCTGCACGTTTTTCGCCGCCGTTACTCCGAGGCCGACCTGCTGAAGACCCTGGACGACATGCAGGGGCTCCGCGTTCTTGTGGTGGGCGATACGATTCTGGATGACTACCATTATTGCAGCGTGCTCGGCACCTCCAGCAAGGAGCCGGTGCTGGCGCTTAAGCACGGCAGCAGCGATCTCTTCGCGGGCGGCGTGCTGGCCGTGGCCAACCACCTTTCCTCCTACGCGGGCGATGTGCGCCTGTTCACCGTGGTGGGCGAACTGGGCGGGCGCGAGGGCTTCATCCGCGAGAGCCTGGCCCCGCAGGTGCGGCCGTATTTGGCCCTGCACAAGGGCGCGCCCACCATTGAAAAGCGCCGTTACATTGAGGGCTACACCCTCAACAAGCTCATTGAAGTGTACCACATGGACGACTCCGGCCTGCCCGATGACGACGACGCGGCCTTTGTGGCGGCGGTGGCGGCTGAGGTGGCGGACTATGATGTGGTCATTGCCGCGGACTTTGGCCACGGGACGATTTCCCCGGCCATGCGCCGCATGCTGGAGGAGAAGGCCAAGTTCCTGGCCGTGAACACCCAGGCCAACGCGGGCAACCGTGGCTTCCACACCATCAGCCGCTATGGCAGGGCCGACTACGTGAGTCTGGCCGAGCCGGAGATGCGCCTGGAGGACCGGGACCTCTCCGGTCCGCTCATGCCCATGATGGAGGCGGCTGCCGATCGGCTCAATTGCCGCGCCCTGGCCGTGACGCGCGGCAAGAAGGGGTGCATCGTGTTCACCCCGGACAACCGGTTTGTGGAGATTCCAGCCTTTGCGCAGAAGGTGGTGGACCGCGTGGGCTCCGGTGACGCGTTCTTTGCCATCAGCGCCCTGGCGGCCTCCCTGAACATGCCGAGCGAACTGGTGGGCCTGTTGGGCAACGTGGTGGGCGCTCTGGCCGTCGGCGTCATTGGCAACAAGAAGGCCATTGACCGCATGAGCACCCAAAAGTTCCTGACATCACTGCTGAAGTAGGACGCATGCCCACGCGCCACCGCCTGTTCGACCCAAGCCGCCTGCGGCTGAAGCCTCTGGGCCAGCGCGCCCATGATCTGGACTTCGCCCCGGCGGGCTGTGCGGCCCAGGCCATTCCGACGTGCGTGGCCTCGGTTCGGCCCGCGCTTGCGACTGTCGCCACCCGGCTTGCGGCGGCCAAGGCCTCCGGCTCCGCGCGGGTGCTGATGATGGGCGCGCACGTGCTGCGCAGCGGCCTGCAGCCCTACCTGGTTGACATGCTGCGGAGCGGGTTCATCAGCCAGGTGGCGGTGAATGGGGCCTGCGTCATCCACGACTTTGAGCTGGCGCTCATCGGCGCCACAACCGAGAGCGTGGCCCGGTACATCAAGGACGGTCAGTTCGGCCTGTGGACGGAGACCGGGCGCATCAACGATATTGTGGCCGAGGGCAACGCCGAGGGCCTGGGCCTTGGCGAGGCCGTTGGCCGGGCCATCGCCACCGGCGACTACCCGCACAAGAAGCTCTCCCTGCTGGCCGCAGCCTGGGAGTTGGGCGTGCCCGTCACGGTGCATGTGGGCATCGGCCAGGATATCACTCACCAGCACCCGAATTTTGACGGCGCGGCCTACGGCGCGGCGAGCCACCGCGATTTTCTCATCTTCGCCGCCGGGCTGGAGCGCCTGGAGGGCGGGGTGGTGATGAACTTCGGCAGCGCGGTGATGGCCCCGGAGGTGTACCTGAAGGCCCTGGCCATGGTGCGCAACGTGGCAGCGCAGGAAGGCCGGGAGATCCGCCGGTTCACCTCCCTGGTGTGCGACCTGCACGACCTGCCGGAGGACACCGGCGCCGAGGCCCCCAAGGGCAGCGCGGCCTATTATTTCCGCCCCTGGAAAACCATGCTGGTGCGCACTGTGGCCGATGGCGGCGAGAGCTTCTACTGCCGCGCCCGGCACGACCAGAGCATCCCCGAGCTGTGGACGGCCCTGGCCAAGGACTCTGGGGCGGAGTGAGCGCCTTGGCTTGCGGCGGCGCTGGGCATGCTGTAACAAGCCAGTTCAAGTGAGCAAGGCCGGGCG
>JAVBYL010000014.1 GCA_030824035.1 Humidesulfovibrio sp. | reverse complement strand
GGCTCCAGCGCCCCTCGGCCGAGGCGGCCAGCCGCAACAGGCCGTCCGCGTCCAGGCCGCTTGCCTCTGCTGGAATAATCTCGCGCACGGCCATGCGCCCGGTGGTGAGGGTGCCGGTCTTGTCAAAGACCACGGTGTCGGCCCGGGCCAGGGCGTCCAGCGCGCTGCCGCCCTTGGCCAGCACCCCGGCGCGGGCGGCGGCGTACATGCTCGCCTTCACCACCACAGGGGCCGAGAGCTTCACTGCGCAGGCGTAGTCGATGGTGAGCACGGCCAGGGCGCGCCGCGCACTGCCTGTGGCGGCGTAGATGCCCGCGCCGAGGAACAGGCTCAGCAGCGCAAGACGGTCGGCCAGGCGGTCGCTTTCCCGTTCAGGCCGGGACTTCTCGCGCAGGGTCCGCTCCATCATGGCCGCGATGCGCGCGGTGGCGGACTCCGCCCCGGTGTGCAGGGTGCGCAAGGCCACCCGGCCACGCACCACAGCGCAGCCTGCAGGCAGCTCGTCCCCGCATGCGACCTCCACCGGAGCCGATTCTCCGCTGATGACGCTCTTGTTCACCAGGGCCTGGCCGCGCTCCACCACCCCGTCCACGGCCAGGGTTTCGCCAGCGGCCACGAGCACCAGGTCGCCTGGCAGCACCTTGGCGTAGGGAACGAGTTCTTCGCTGGGAGGCCCGTCCGGGACCGAACGCTCCACGCGCACGAAATCCGCAGCAGGCGCAAGCAGGGTCTTGAGCAGGGCCCCGGTCTTGTCCTCTGTGGCCTGGCGCAGGCACTCGCCCACAACCACCATGGCCGCGATGCCCAGGGCCGAAGAGGCGTCGCCCGTGGCCAGGGCAAAGCCCGTGGTGGCCATGTCCAGGGTCTTGGCCGTGAGCCCCGTGCGCACAAGGGCGTTGGCCCCGCGCAGCAGAACCGGCGCGGCCATGCCCGCAGCCAGGCCCATGCGCGGCCCCTGGGGCAGAAGGGTTCCGGCCCCGGCCAAGGCAAGGGAAAAGAGCGCGTCGGCCAGACGGCGTGGCTGGGGTTCGGTCCGAAGCTCCTCCGGCTGGTCCGCGGCGTACGCCTCGGGCGGCAGTTCGGCCAGGGCGCGGGCAAGGGCCTCGAATACGCCGGGGCGTTCGCGGAAGTCGGCCACGAGGCTCGCCCCGGCCTGGTTCACGCGCACGCTGGAGAGCCCGGCCCTGTGCGTCAGCCAGGCCTCCAGCCAGTCCGTCCGCAGGTCCGGGTGGCGTAGGCCGACCCAGCGCAGGCGCAGGCGGCCCGGGCAGCGGTGGCGCAGCGTGGGCTGCGATGCAAGGGTGCCGCGCGTCATGGGCTTTAGTCCTTCCGGTGGTCGCTGTTCTGACAGCGCGGGCACAGCCCGTAGAGGATCATGCTGTGCCGCGTGAGCGTGAAGCCGTGTTCCCTGGCCAGCTGCTCCTGCTGGTCCTCGATCACCTGGTCCACAATCTCGATTTTGCCGTTGCAGTTCAGGCACACCAGATGGTCGTGGTGGCCGTGTCCGTAACTGTGTTCGTAGAGAACCGGCCCTTCGCCCGCCAGCAGGGGTTCGGCCAAGCCCGAGTCAACCAGCAGTTTGAGCGTGCGGTAGACTGTGGCCTGCCCGATGGCTGCGTCTGCCTTGCGGACCATTGTGCAGAGCTCCTCGCAGGAGAAATGCCCCTCGGTGGCCAGAAAGGTCTCCACGATGACCGCGCGCTGCGGGGTCATGTTCAAGTTCCGCCGCCGCAAGTAGTCCAGAAATACCTCGTGCGGTTGCCGCATCACTCGGCCTCCAGGCCTGGCGCAACCGCACCGCCCTGTGTCCAGCGCACGATGACCAGATCTGCCTGGTCGCGCCGCAAAAAAAGGCGCAGGCCCTCCCGACTGGCGAGCACCACGCGGTCGCCGCCGCTCAGGCGGTAGCTCGCGGCGTTGGCCACGTGGTCCAGGGTGAGCACGTCGCCAACGCCTATGCCCAGGGCCGCGATGGCCCGGCGGGCGCGCTCGCCCCCCAGGATGCGCGTCACTGTGAACTGCGTCCCGGCCTGAGCGTTGGCGAACTGGCATTCCACGGCGCCCATGCGGCCCAGCATCTTGGCGGCCATGCCCTCGGCCAGGCGGACGCGGCCTCGGCCGGAAAGGCTGGCCACGTACTCCATGGGCGGCAGGGCGCGCACCATCTCGATGCGGTCGTCGTTCTTGAGGCCCAGGGCGGCCAGGGTCTCGGCCAGGCTCTCGCCCCCGGTGACGGCCTCGATGTGACCGGCCTGGCCGGGGGAAAGCTCCGTGAGCGGCACCATGCGTCCGCCGCCACTCTCGTCGTCCAGATGCACCACAACCTTGCCGCCCATGCCGCCGCCAAGGAGCACCTCGCCTTTGGGCCCGCGCACGCGAACTGTGTTGAGAGCGACCTCTTCGTCCAGGCGGGTCACCTCGCTGCCGGGGTGGATGCCCATGCGACCCAGCTGGGCCTCCAGCTGCGCATCGGCGACGCGGGTCAGGGTGAGCGGGGTTTCGCAGGGCGCGTGGGCTAGATTCGCTTCCATTCAGGGCTCCGAAGCTTATGAGTTTGCCGTGTTGCCACGCTGGGTCAGCGCCTCGCCCGCCCCTCCGGAGAGCGCGGCGTAGCCCAGGATGCCCAGGGTGCAGGCGTTGTGCAGGATTGCCGCAGCCACCGGGGAGAGTTTGCCGCCTGCGGCCAGCAGCATGACGGCGGAGTTGACTCCCACGGCGGTGCGGAAACCGTTGGTGAGCACGCGGCGGGTGCGCGTGGCGATGTCCCGCGCCGTGACCAGCACCCGCAGGTCGTCCTCCAGCAACACCACTTGAGCGCTCTCGCGGGCCAGGTCGGCCCCGCCGGGCATGCATACGCCCACGTCCGCAGTCAGCAGGGCCGGGGCATCGTTGACGCCGTCGCCCGCAAAGGCCAGCTTGCGGCCTTGCGCCTGCAAGGCGCGCACGATGTCCGCCTTGTCCTCCGGGGCCAGCTCCCAGTGGATCTCGTCCACATCAAGCCCGGCCAGAACGGCCCTGGCTGTGTCGCGGTGGT
>JAVBYL010000380.1 GCA_030824035.1 Humidesulfovibrio sp. | reverse complement strand
ACGGGGTTGCCCACCAGCGGAATCTGGCGGGAGGCCGCGTCGAGCCTGCCCAGGGCGTTGGCCAGGTCCAGGGGCCGCCCGCTGATGCGCGCGCCGGTTTCATCGGCCAGATACTCGCGCGAGCGGGAAATGGCCATTTGGATGAGCATGGCGGCAATGGGCGCGATGATGGCCAGGGCCAGGGCGCCGATGACGCCGCCGCCGCTGTCTTCCTCGTCGCTGCCGCGGCCCACGCCGAAGATGGCGCCCCACTGCAGCATGTTGGCGATGCTCATGATGGCCGCGCCCAGCACCGCCGCGATGCTCTGGATGAGGATGTCGCGGTTGGCCACGTGGGCTATCTCGTGGGCCAGCACGCCGCGCAGTTCCTCCGGCGAAAGCGCCTGCATGATGCCCTGGGTGACGGCCACCACGGCGTTCTCCGGATTGCGGCCGGTGGCGAAGGCGTTGGGCGAGTGCTGGGGAATGACGCATATGCGCGGCTTGGGGATGCCCGCGTTGCGCGCAAGCTCCTCCACGATGCCGTGCAGCCAGGGCGCATCCGTGACGGAGACCTCCTGGGCCTGATACATGCGCAGCACTATCTTGTCCGAGTACCAGTAGCTGACGAAATTCATGACCAGGGCCAGCACCAGGGCGATGACCAGCCCGGTGCGGCCACCGGCGGCCTGGCCGATGAGCAGCATAAGGCCCGTGAGCAGGCTCAGCAGGAACAGGGTCTTCAACTGACTCGTCATGGCGATCTTCTTCCTCCGCATGCAGACGTTTGATGAAGGCTGAAGATAAGATCGGCGCGGCCTTCGTCAAGCCTGCGGGGGGTGGCCCTAGCCTATGGTGACGCGGCGCGGAGCCTGGAATTTGCGGGGCCGCCGAGGAACGATGATGGTCAGCACGCCGTCCTTCAAGGTGGCGGCGATGCCCTCGGGGTCGGCATCGTGCGGCAGGGGAAAGCGGCGCACAAAGGGCCCGTGGGCGCGCTCCATGACCAGGAAGGCCGTGCCGGTGGCCTCGCTGCTTTCCTGCGCCTCACACTCCTGCGCGGCATACTCCCGAGCAGCATACTCCGGCGATTCGCTGCCCTGCACGTCCGCCAGACAGTCCGCCGGGCGCTCGCCGCGCACCAGCAACTCCCCGTCCGACCACTCCAGCACCAGCTGCTCCGCCGAAACGCCGGGCACATCCAGCCGGGCCACCAGCGCCTGCGGCGTTTCGTACACATCCGCCTGGGGCGACCAGCGGTAGCCGGCGCCAGCGGGCGCGTTCAGGCTCATGTCGCGCAGGGCCTCTTCAAGCAGCCTGTCCATGCGCTGCCGCAGCTCGTCCGCCCCGGCCCAGGGGTTCCAGTGTCCTTTGCCCATGCCAGCCTCCTGCTGAATTTCACTGCTTTCCCTATAGCTGGGCGCGCCATTCCCCGCAAGCGCGCAACAAAATCATCGCACGGTTGAAAAAAAAAGCGTACATGCTATGAGGAAGTCGTTGCTTTCTTTCACAATAGGGGATAACGAGAATGATTACCAAATCAATCGTTTTCTTCAACAGCAGGGGGAACCTATGGATGTCCTGATGCTTTCGCGGTTGCAGTTCGCAGCCGCCACCATGTTCCACTTCCTGTTCGTGCCGCTCACGCTGGGGCTTTCCGTGCTCATCGCCTGCATGGAAACCGCCTACGTGCGCACGGGCAACGAGGTGTACAAAAAAATGGCGAAGTTCTGGGGAAAGCTCTTCCTCATCAACTTCAGTCTTGGCGTGGTCACGGGAATCACCCTGGAGTTCCAGTTCGGCACCAACTGGTCGCGCTACTCCGCCTACGTGGGCGATATTTTCGGCTCGCTCCTGGCCATTGAGGCCACGGCGGCCTTCTTCCTGGAGTCCACCTTCATCGGCGTGTGGCACTTCGGCTGGGAAAAGCTCTCCCCCCGGGCCCACGCCATCTCGGCCTGGCTTGTCGGCATCGGCAGCAATCTTTCGGCGGTGTGGATCCTCATCGCCAACGGATTCATGCAGAACCCGCAGGGCTTCGTGCTGCGCAACGGCCGCGCCGAGCTTGCGGACTTCGGGGCCGTTGTGGCCAACCCGTACGCCTGGGGCGAGTTCGCCCACACGGTTTCCGGCGGGTTCTGCGTGGCGGCCTTCTTCATCGTCGGCATTTCCGCCTGGCACCTGCTGCGCAAGCAGCACGTGGACTTTTTCCAGCGCTCCATGAACCTGGGCCTCGCGGTGGGCGTCATCGCCTCCATCGCCGTGGCCCTGGCCGGGCACTACCAGGGCAACCTGGTGGCCAAAATCCAGCCCGCGAAGCTGGCGGCCATGGAATCGCACTGGGAAACCCGCACCAACGCCCCCATGTACCTGCTGCAAATTCCGGATGAAAAGAACGAGCGCAACCTGGTGGAGGCCCTGCCCGTGCCCTCGCTGCTCAGCATCCTGGCCTTCAACGACCCCAGCGCCGAGGTGAAGGGCCTGAAGGACATCCCCGCCGAGGACCGCCCGCCAGTGGGCATCACCTTCCTGGCCTTCCGCATCATGGTGGGCATCGGCACGCTGATGCCGCTGTTGATGCTCTTCGGCTGGCTGAAGCGCGAGGAGTTGGCCAAGTACCCGCTGTACCTGAAGGCCATGGTCTTCGCCATTCCGCTGCCGTACATCGGCATGGAGGTGGGCTGGACCGTGGCCGAGGTGGGCCGCCAGCCGTGGATCGTGTACGGCATCATGCGCACCTCAGACGCCGTCTCCCCCATCGTGACCAGCCAGGTCGCCACCTCGCTGGTGGCCATGGTGCTCCTGTACTCCCTGCTGGGAGCCGCCGGGGCCTACCTGATGTTCACCAAGGCCCGCAAGGGCCCGCAGGACGCGTAGGCTTCCGGGCGAAACAACACGGCCAACACCAAGGAGTCGACAATGCTTGAGACCATCTGGTTTTTACTCTGGGGAGTGCTCTGGGCTGGCTACTTCGTCCTGGACGGTTTCGACCTGGGCATGGGCACGCTCATGCCCTTCCTGGCCAAGGACGAGTTTGACAAACGCACCATCTACAACGC
>JAVBYL010000362.1 GCA_030824035.1 Humidesulfovibrio sp. | reverse complement strand
CGCCAGGGCCACCTGGCCGGAAATCCTCGCGGTCACCTTCACCAACAAGGCCGCCAGCGAAATGCAGGAGCGCGTCATCGCGGCGCTGAAAAAACGCGCCCTGGGCCAAAGCACCAAGGCCACGGAGCCCGGCCACGGCCTGAGCCCCGCCCGTGCGGAGGCCCTGCTGCTGGACATCCTGCGGCATGTGAACAAGCTGGGCATCCGCACCATCGACAGCCTGCTGAACCTGCTGGTGCGCCAGTTCGCCCTGGACTATGGCATCCGCCCGGATTTCGAGACCGTGTTCAGCGCCACGGAGGCCCTGGACGAACTCTTTGCCCGTTTTTTTGCGCGCTGCGAGGCGGGCGGCCCGGAGGAGGCCGTGTTCGAGCAGGCCGTGCGCACCATTCTGGAGCACGAGCAGAAGGACGGCTTCTGGCTGGGCGATGCCCTGCGCAAACGGCTGGAGGAGATCACCGTGCTGCTGGCCAACTCCGGCGGCAGCTTCACCACCAGTCAAACGCAGTTGGCCGATCTGCTGGCCGTCTCCTTCGCGGAGGTGCAGACCGCCCTGCGCGCCCTGCGCGACCTCCTGGAAGCGGAGGAGCTGGCCTGCGCCAAAAACTTCCTGAATTTCCTAGACAAATGCGATGCGGCCCAGCTGTTCACCGATCCGCCCAAGTCCGCCTACCTGGACAAGGGCAGCCTGGACGACTGCGTGCTGAAGGCCAGCAAGGGCGCGTGCAGCCCGCAGGCCGAGCGGGCGTTCCATACCTTTTGCGCCGCCTTTGCGGAGCACCGCCTGGCCCACGCCATCCTGGAGCCCGCCTACGCTTTGGCCCCCTGCGTGGAGATAGGCCAGAACCTCCTGCGCGAGCTGAACGCCCTGCAACGCGAGAAGGGCTTCCTCTTCGGCGCGCAGATGGCGGGCATTGTGGGCGAGCTGCTGGAGAACGGCGACGGCGTTCCGGATGCCTTCTGCCGCCTGGGCGAGCGCATGCACCACCTGCTGGTGGACGAGTTCCAGGACACCAGCCGCGACCAATGGCGTGCGGCCCTGCCCCTGGCGCTGGAATGCCTGTCCAAGGGCGGCAGCCTGTTCTACGTGGGCGATGTGAAGCAGGCCATTTACGGCTGGCGCGGCGGCGATGCCCGGCTCTTCGACGAAGTGGCCGAGGACGACGAGCTGCTGGCCGTTTCCGGCGGGCTGAGCCGCGAGACCCTGCCCCGAAACTGGCGCAGCAGCCCGGCCATCATCGGGTTCAACAACGAGCTCTTCGGCAGGCTGGCCCAGCCGGAGGTGGCCCACGGGCTGGCCCTGGCCGTGCTTCCGGAGGCTCCGGCCCAGGTCGTGGGCGATTTTGAGCGGGCGCTGGTGGCCACCTTCGAAGGTTCCGGGCAGGAGGTTCCCCCCGTGGACCCGGCCAGGCCAAAGCCCGAGGGGCTGGTGCAGGTGCGCCTGCTGCCCAGCGGCAAAGCGGCCGAGGTGCTGGAGCAGTCCCTGGACGCCCTGGTGGACACCATCCGAAACGCCATAGCCCCCCGCCGCCGCCTGGGCGATGTAGCCGTGCTGGTGCGCACCAACATCCACGCCGACGTGGTGTGCGACAGGCTGGTGCGCGAGGGGATCCCCATCATCACCGAGAACAGCCTGCAGCTTGCCCGGCACCCGCTGGTGCGCCAGCTGGTGGCGCTTTTGCGCGTGCTGGACTCCCCCCCGGACGACGTGGCCTTCTTCGAGTTCATCAGCGGGCGCGAGCTGTTCCTGCCCGAAAGCGGCCTGACCCGCGAGCAGTTGTACGACTGGGCGTCCACGGAGCGCAAATCCGGCCCGCGCGGCAGCCTGCTGGGGCGCTTCCGCGAGGAGTTCCCCGAGGTGCACAACCGCCTGCTGCGGCCCTTCCTAGTCCAGTCGGGCCTCATGCGCCCCTACGACCTTGTTCAGGCCGCCCTGGACACCTTCCAAACCACCCTGCGCCACCCCGAGGCCGCGCTGTACGTGCGGCGCTTTCTGGAAGTGGTGCACCTGGCCGAGAGCCAGGGCGCTGGCTCCGTGGCGCGCTTTTTGGAATTTTGGGACGAAGCCGGTGCCGAGGAGAAGGTTCCCCTGCCCGAGGCGGCGGACGCGGTGCGCATCCTCACCATCCACAAGTCCAAGGGCCTGCAGTTCCCCGTGGTCATCGTGCCCTTCCACAACTGGTCCGTGGGCAAGGCGGCGGAATACCGGCCTTATGCCATCCACGGCCACACCGTGCTCACCAGGCTGACGAAGAACCTGGGTGAGCCGTACTACAAGCGCCAGGCCGACCTGGCCCTGGAGCAGGTGAACCTGCTGTACGTGGCCTGGACCCGCGCCGAGGAGGAGCTGTACGCCTTTGTGCCGGATGTGCAGGGCAAAACCACCATGGGCCCCATGCCGGTGATCCTGGGCGAGATTCTCCACGCACCGGCGGAAGACGCGGAGGTGCTGCGCGGCAGCCCGCCCCACGCGCACGGGAAGCTAGGGGCTCTAGAACTCTGCGCGCCGAATTCCGCGCCGGAGTGCATCCAGCAGGGCGCCATCGCGCCCCTGGCAAGCCCGCCGGAGTTCCTGGGCTGGCTGCCACGCCTGCGCGTGTATCGCCACACCCTGGACGACGCGAGCTTTGACCAGCGCACACGCGGCAAGCTGGCGCACAAGGCCGTGGAGCTGCTGCGCCCCAGTGCGCAATTGCCCGAGGGCGACCGTATCCTCGCTGATCAACACGCGACATATCTAGACGCGACAGATCTAGACGCCGCTGGCCGGGCCGCCACCCTGGCCCTGGCGGAATTTCCGGAGCTGCGGTCGCTCCCGCACGAAACGCGCGAGGGCCTGCGGGCCGAGGTGACGGACATGCTGCTCTGGGTGCTGGGCAGGCCGGAGATTCGCCCCCACCTTGGCGCAGGCCAGGGGGAGCTGACCCTCCTGGCCGAGGACGGCGGCTTCCTGCGTCCGGACCTGCTGGCCTTCCACAAGCACGGGGCCACGGTGCTGGAGTTCAAAACCGGCGCGGCCAGCCCGGACCACGCCAAGCAACT
>JAVBYL010000229.1 GCA_030824035.1 Humidesulfovibrio sp. | reverse complement strand
AGTAGGAAAAAGGGATTGCCGCCGCCAAAGAGCATGGAGGCCAGCACTACGGCAACGATGACGAGCAGCACCGTGAAGCCGGATACGCCGACGCCCGTTGGCTGGACGCCGGGCTGCGGTCCGGGCGCCTGGGTGGCGTTGGCCGCGTCAGCCTCGGCATTGGTCAGGCCGCCGTCGTTGCCGGCCAGGGCCTGCTGGATGGCCTGTACGCTGGCCGTAAGCCCGGGGCCGAAGCGCCCGGAGCGGAAGTGCGGCACGGTGATGTCCTGCTGGATGCGCCGGGCCAGCACATCGGGCAGCTTGTCCTCAATGCCCCGGCCCACCTCGAAGCGCACCTTCCCCTCGGCCTTGGCCACCAGGATGAGCACGCCGTTGTTCTTGTCCTTCTGCCCCACGCCCCAGGCCCGCGCCACCTTGTTGGCGTAGGCCGCCACGTCCTCGCCCTCAAGGGAGGGGATGGTGAGCACCACGATCTGGTTGGTGGTCTTGCCGGCGTAGTCCCGCAGGGAGGCGGCCAGGGCGTTCTTCTCGCGCGCGGGGAGCAGCCGGGCGTTGTCCACCACCCACTGCCCGCCGTTTGGCGGCACCTCCAGCGCATGGGCCGCCCCCGCGAGGAGGACGGCCATGCACAGGGCGCAAAGCGCGAAAAGGAGTTTTTTCATGAACCTAGGACTTCTTCTCGGTGCCGAAGCTGACCTTGGGCGCGACCTTGGCCGCTTCCTCGGACTGGAACACCTCGCGCTGCTTCACGTTGGCCATGAGCGAGTTGACCAGGCTGCCGGGGAAGGTGCGGATGCGCACGTTCAGCGCCGTCACGGCCTTGTTGTAGTTGTCGCGCTCAATCTTGATGCGGTTCTCCGTGCCCTCCAGCTGCACCATCAGCTCGCCGAAGTGCTTGTCCGCCTTGAGGTTGGGATACTGCTCCGAGACGACCATGAGCTTGCCCAGGGCGGCGGAGAGCTGGCCCTGCGCGCGGTTGAACTCCGCCAGCTTGGCCGGGTCGCTCACGGTGGAGGCGTCAAGCTTCATCTGCGTGGCCGAGGCGCGGGCCTGGATCACGGCGGTGAGGGTCTCCTGCTCGTGGCTGGCGTAGCCCTTCACCGTTTCCACCAGGTTGGGGATGAGGTCCAGGCGGCGCTGCAGGGCGCTGTTCACCTGTCCGGTCATCTGCTCGCACTGGGTGTCCAGGGTGATGATGGAGTTGTTGACGGAGACCAGGGTTCCGCCGCCCAAAAGCAGCAGGGCGACGAGAGCGATGGCGACGATGGCGACTGGTTTCATTGCGTTCCTCATGGTTGTGTGATGCCCGGCGCCCTGGGCGCGGCCGGGATGGTTGCAGTCCTATAAGATGAGCGCGCCCAGCGAGTCTGTCAAGCCGCGCCAGCGGGCGAACTTTCTTCGGTCGCGGCCAGGCGTTGACCATACAACAACCTGCAATAAAAAGCAAAACGCAAAAAACATGGCCGCAACAAAACAGGGTTTTCATTCTTGCCAGGGAATGCTATCAACCCTCACCCTAGACTTAAATAACCTTCCCTCAAGGAGGATACTCATGATTCCTAATGACCTGAAGTACGCCAAGAGCCACGAGTGGGCCAAAATCGAGGGCGACGTCGCCATCGTCGGCATCACCCACTTTGCCCAGGAGCAGCTGGGCGACCTGACCTACGTCGACCTGCCCAAGGTGGGCGCCACCGTTACCGCCGGGGCCGAGATGGGCTCGGTGGAGTCCGTGAAGGCCGCCAGCGAGCTGTACTCGCCCGTTTCCGGCACCGTCACCGAGGTGAACACCGCCCTGGAGGGCGCGCCCGAGGTGGTGAACCAGGACCCGTACACCGCAGGCTGGATGCTGAAGGTGAAGCTTTCCGCCGCGCCCCTGGGCCTGCTGGACGCCGAGGCCTACGCCCAGGTTTGCGCCGAGGAAGCCCACTAGCCACATTCCGGCTCCCATATCAGGCAAGGAGACTGCCATGCCTTATGTTCCGCACACCCCGGAGGACATCCGGCGGATGCTCGAGGTCATCGGCGCGCCCTCTGTGGAGGCGCTGTTCGCCGAGATCGGGCCAGAGATGCGCCCCAAAAGTTTCAATCTGCCCGAGGGCAAGAGTGAAATGGACGTGCTTGCGCACATGGAAGAGCTGGCCCGCAAGAACGCCAGCGGCCAGGTGAGCTTTTTGGGCGCGGGGTTCTACGATCACCACATCCCCGCCGCGGTGGACGCCCTGTCCATGCGCAGCGAGTTTTACACCGCCTACACCCCCTACCAGCCCGAGGCCAGCCAGGGCACGCTCCAGGCGATTTTTGAGTACCAGACGGCCGTGACGCGCCTGACGGGCCTGACCTTCGCCAACGCCAGCGTGTACGATGGCGGCAGCGCGCTGTTCGAGGGGGCCATGATGGCCGTGCGCCAAACCGGACGCCGCAAGCTGGTGGTGTGCGAGAGCCTGAACCCCATCTACAGGGTGATGCTGGCCTCCTACACCTCCAACCTGAACCTGGAGCTGGCCACCATCCCGCACAAAAACGGCAACTGCGACCTGGCCGCCCTCACCGCCGCCCTGGACGAGAACACCGCCGCCGTGCTGGTGCAAAACCCCAACTTCTTCGGCACGCTGAACGACTTCACCGCGCTGTTCGCCGCGGCCAAGGCCAAGGGCGTCGTGTCGGTCATCTCCGTGTACCCGGTGCTGCAGTCGGTGCTCAAGTCCCCCGGGGAAATGGGCGCGGACGTGGCCGTGGCCGAGGGCCAGAGCCTGGGTCTGCCGCTCTCCTTCGGCGGGCCGTACCTGGGCATAATGACCTGCACCAAGGAGATGGTTCGCCAGATGCCGGGCCGCATGGTGGGCCGCACCGTGGATACCGAGGGCCGCACGGGCTACGTGCTGACCCTGCAGGCCCGCGAGCAGCACATCCGCCGCCAGAAGGCCACCAGCAACATCTGCTCCAACCAGGCCCTGTGCGCCCTGCGCTCGCTTATGCACCTGTGCCTGCTGGGCGAGGAAGGCCTGACCCGCACCGCCGAGGTCTGCATCGAGCGCGCGCACTACGCGGCC
>JAVBYL010000055.1 GCA_030824035.1 Humidesulfovibrio sp. | reverse complement strand
CATGTTCCGCATTTCCAACCAAATGATCTACGGTCAGTCGCTGAGCGGGATCAACAGCAAGCTCTCCATCCTGACCGAGCTGAACCTCCAGTCGTCCACCCAGAAGCGGGTGAACCGCCCCTCGGACGACCCCACGGCCACGGTGAACATCCTGGACCACCGCGACACCCTGCGCTCCTTCGACCAGTATCTGGAGAACGTGAGCACGGCCAAGGGCTGGCTCCAGCAGTCAGACAGCACGCTGCTGCAGGTGTCCACAATCCTGAGCCGCACCAAGGAGCTGGCCGAGCAGGGCGCCACGGGCACCCTCTCCGCCGCCAACCGCCAGCAGGTGAGCTACGAGGTGCGCGAGCTGTTCCAGCAGCTCATCGGCATGGCCAACACCAAGTACCAGGGCAAGAGCATCTACGCCGGGCACAAGACCGACGAGAACGCCTTCTCCGAGGTGCTTTGGATGACCACCAACGACGCCACACTGAGCGATCCGGCCACTAACACCTTCACCATCGAGGGAGCCTCCAAGACCACGGTGCTGGTGCAGTACACGCACCCCACCGCCGCCACCGGCTCCTCCGTGCCCATGGACACCTGCGGCGTGCGCTACAGCATCGACGGCGGCGCAACCTTCCGGACCGACGGCACCGTCACCCTGCAGCCCAACGGTTCGGTGAAGGTGGACCTGCCCGGCAGCGGCACGGCCATCACCTTTGCCAACAACACCAACGTGAAGGTGAACAGCCCCACCAACACCAACGACACCAACGGCTCCTGGTTGTGGCTGCGGCCCACCGCCCAGTACAAGGGCGACGACATGGACCAGGACAAGACCACGGTCACGGGCATCGGCAACAACGCCAACCTCATCGGGGCAAGCTCCGTTGGCGCGTACAAGACCAACGCGCTGGTGCGCATCGACAACACCGCCCCCGTGAAGATGAACGAGAGGATCAACTACTCGTACAGCATGGACAACGGGCTCACCTGGGTCACGGGCAACACCGTGACGCCGGACGCCACCTCTAACGCCACCATGCTGAACCTCACCGGCGGCGGCGTGCTGCACCTTACCTCTAACGGCACCAACCTGCTGACCCCCGGCTCGCAGTACCTCATCAAGCCGAACACCGCGGCCATCGAACTGCGCGTCAACGTCAGCGAGGCCGTGCGCATCAACGACGTGGGCAAGGACATTTTCGGCGGCGTGTACCAGGACTCCGCCAGGGTGCGCAGCAACGGCGGCGAGCGGCTCGTCCTCTCCAGCAGTAACGCCAGCGCCGTGTTCGACGCAACCTCCACGAACTTTTACGCCAGCAACGGCGGCGTGGCCACCAAGAACCTGTTTGAGATGATGGGCAACCTCATCGCCTTCCTGGAAACGAACAACCAGCACGGCATCCAGCAGTCGCTGGAGAGCCTGAAGCTCGTGCAGTCGCAGGTGCTGACGGCCACGGCCAGCGTGGGCGCGCGGGAAAATCGGCTTATCATAACGCAAAACGTGCTGGAAAACCTCAAGGTGAATGAGAACGAACAGCTGAGCGCCCAGGAGGACGTGGACCTCGCCACGCTGATGAGCCAGCTGAGCATGCAACAAACGGCCTACCAGGCGGTGCTCAAGTCCTCGTCCATGATCATGCAGATGAACCTGATGCAGTATATTTAGACCCCCGGCCGGGCTGGACTTTCCACCCCGCCTCGGATAGCGTGCCTTCTGCCGCACCCCCCAGGGCGGCAAGGCCCAAGAAACGACACGCGAGAACTCGAGGAATTATGCTCATCCTCACACGGCGCCCGGGAGAGAGTCTCTACCTGGGCGATAACATCAAGCTCAAAATCCTGAGCATCCAGGGCAAGCAGATAAAGCTTGGGCTCGATGTGCCGGAGGACATGACCGTTTACCGGGAAGAAGTGTATTTGAAGATCAAGGAACAGAACAGCCTGGCCCTGGAGGCCAGCCAGCAGGATCTGCTCGCGGCGGCGTCGTTATGGCAGGAAGAATCAGAAAAATAATGATCAAGACGAAGCTGGGCGAGCGGGAAATCGCGCGCGACAGCATCATCTACTTCCCGCACGGGCTCATCGGCCTGGACGACAAGCGGGAGTTTGTGCTGTTGCAGGTGCGGGAGAACTCGCCCTTCCTGCTCCTGCAGTGCGTCACCGACCACGGCCTGGGCCTGCTCGTGGCCGATCCCTACCCGTTCATCCCGGACTACGACGTCAAGCTGGAGCAGGCGGAGAAGAAGATCCTGCGCGTGGAGAACCTCCGGCAGATCGCCGTGCTGGTCACCGTGACCATCCCGCGCAACAAGCCCGATGAGACCACCCTGAACCTCTCCGGCCCCATCATCGTCAACACCGAGGCGCGCCTGGGCATCCAGGTTCCGCAAATGGACCCCAAGCACCCCACGCACTACCGCCTGGTGGATGCGCAGCGGGCACAGAAGGCCAAGCTAAGCGCCCCCGAATAACACACGCGAAAAAGGCCCTCTCCGGAGGGCCTTTCTGTTTGCCGCGTTGGGCGTGGGCGTGCCTGGCCCCTGGGGTTATGGCGGCTTATTCCGCCGGGCCCCCCGGCAGGCCGCTGTTGCCAAAGCTGCGGATGTCCCAGGGCAGGCGCTCCGCCGCGCGCCGCAGGGCGAAGGCCTCCACCTCCTCGTGCCAGGCGGTGAACTGGCTCACAAGCTCCCTGGCCAGCTGCGTCAGTTCGTAGCCTTTGCGCCCGCGCGCCTGGGTCAAAAGCGGCTCGCCCAGCAGTTCCTCGGTGCGCTTGATGCGCCCCCAAGCCGCCCGGTACGACATGCCCAGGGCCTTGGCCGCCTGGTTCAGCGAACCGAGTTTGTCCACCAGTTGCAGCAGTTGCACGCGGCCCAGGCCGAAGAACATGCCCTCGCCCGTTTCCAGCCACAGGTGCACGCGCAGGGTCGGCTCGTCGCCCTCGCGCTGGTCATGGGTGTTCTCGGCTCTGGTCGTCATGGCGGCCCCTCCGGTTGCGAGGACTTGAGTTTGTTCGGCTACATTGAGCACAACAAGCGCCGCATGTAAAGAAAATGCGGCCGC
>JAVBYL010000117.1 GCA_030824035.1 Humidesulfovibrio sp. | reverse complement strand
ATGTTGGCCAGGGGCGTGGCCACGACGGAGAGCGCGCCGTTGACGCTCCAGGCCCAGGGGATGAAGGCCGAGCGCGTGCCCCGGTAGGTGGACAGCGCCAGGGGGAAGGGCATGCCCATGCAGAACCCCAGGGGCGCGCTGATGGCCACCACCAGGGCGATCTTTGCGGCATCGGGCCAGGGCAGGGCCAGGCTGAGCAGCCGGGGCAGGGCCAGGGCCAGCAGGGCGGTGGCCAGGGCGGTGGTTCCGCAGGCCAGGCGTATGCCGGCGCGTGGCCGGGGCACAAAGCGGCTGGAAAAGGCGCTGCCCGCGCCGGAGGCGATGAGCATGGCCGAGAGCACCACGGCGAAGGCCGTGGAGGGATCGCTGAGGAAGAAGGTGAAGCGCTCGATGAGCACGATTTCCACAAACAGGAAGCCCAGGCCCAGGCACAGGAAGTAGCCGAAGCCGGACAGCACGCGGCCTACGCCCAGGGCGGCCCCGGGGGCCATGCTGCCCCGGCGGACGAGGGGCAGCAGGAACACCACCAGGGCGATGCAGGCGGCCTGGGCCAACACGGCCACGTTGACGAGGTAGCCGATCTCCTGGCGGGGCAGCAGCTCGATGCGCGCCAGGGCCTCCAGAATGCGCGTGGGCCGGATGATCTCGTGGAAGAAGGGGCGGTCCTGGGTGCTGGGCGCCAGGTTGAAGAAGGCGAAGGATGAGGAATTGGACGCCCCGTGCTGAAGGAAGCCCGCCAAGTCGTCCATGAGGGCATCGTGGGCCATGGGGCCCGCTGGCTGGCCGAGGCTGTCTTGGCCGAGCTGCGGGGGCTCGGCATCGGCGAAGGAGCCGCCAAGCTGCATCTCCTCGGCACTAGGTTGGTCCTGGGGGGGGGCCTGTTCCGGGAATTGACCCTGGGGTTGTTCTTGGAGTCGTCCCTGGGCCTGGGGATGAAGCTGTGGGCCACCAGCGCGGGCCTGCATGGTCTGGGACTCGAAGGACACGGCGGGCAGGTCGTTGAAGACCTCCACCTGCGCCGGAACGATGCCGGGGAAATAGGGGGTGTCGAAGCTGCGCTCCCGGGCGAAGGCGCGCATGGCCTCCACGTCCGCCGGGCTGAAGGGCCGGGGCGAGGCCAGGATGCGGGCGGTCCAGGAGCTGCGCGCCACCATCAGGTGCTTGGCCGGGTCGTCCACGCCAGCAAGCAGCAGCCCGGCGCGCACCGTAGCCACGGCCTTCAGCGCATATACCGGCAGCTCACCTATGCCCATGGGAATGCTGAGGATGCCGCCGCCAGCGCTGGAGTCGTCCAGGGAGCGCAGCAGCCCGGCCACGCCCTCGGCGGTGAGCAGGTACCTGTTGGCCTGGCCCTGGTCCAGGTACTCCGGCGAAACATCGATGAGCTGGTAGCCCTTGCCGCCGCTGCGGGCCGCCTGGGCGCGCACCAGCGCGGAGCCCGCCGTGGGCACCGTGGCCCGGCCGGTGGGCGCGCTGACGCCATGAGAGATCTTGCCGCCGTCGGGGTGGGTGTTACTTCCGATGGCCTCGCCCGCCAGGGCGTTCTCGGCGGCGTCCGCCTGGGTGGTGGTCAGCGGTTCCGGAGTGGGGCCGGCAGGATCTGTTGAGACGAGGTGCTCCGGCGACTGGGCTGGCATGGGGGCATCCGCCGGGGGGGTGAGCCCCAGACGCAGCTCCGAGGCCTTGGGCGGGGCCGAGGGCCGGTGTGCCGCCAGCAGGTCCAGCAGCACCGGGTCGCTCTCCACCGTGTCTACCCGGCGGGCGCCGAGCATAAGCGCCTCCCGCGCGCGGAAGCCGCCCCGCCCGCCCGCCAGCAGCACCCGCTCCGGCGTGCGCAGCAGGTAGGGCAGGGAGTCCAGCGCGGCGCGCAGGTAGGTGGTGTCGTAGCCCTCGCGTCGCGGCAGGGAGGCCAGCCGCTCGCCATCGCGGTACAGGGCCAGGGCTTCGGGCGGGCCGCCCGCCTCGAGCAGTTCGTAGTTGTTGGAAAGGTCCGGGTCGTGCCGCTCGGTGTAGTTGTCCACCAGCAGGTAGTGCCCGCGCGGGGATCGCACCTCGCGCAGCACGCGGGCGTTTTCCACATTGAGGGCCGAGGAAAGCGGCTTGTATTGGCTGTACGTGGCGTTGTTGGCGTACAGGATGACGCCCGCCGAGAGCCCGGCCACCACCAGGGCCAGGCCGGACCACTCCGTGCGGGCGGAGCGCTGCCCGTGGGGCAGGCTGGTGAGCGCGGCCAGGGCCAGGGGCGGCAGCAGGAACAGCGGCACCAGGAAGGGGTGGGCGAAGTGCATGGCCGCCAGCAGGGCGGCGGCGCCCAGCCCGGCCCCCACCAAGTCGGCCATGTAGACCTTGGGGATGGCGTCCTGGTTGGCCAGGAAGGACAGGCCCACATACAGGCCGGAGGTGAAGAAGAAGGGGAACAGCGCCAGGTAGTACTTGCCGATGTTTAGCAGCTGGCCCTGCCAGAGCACCTCGTTCTGCAGCTCCATGGGGTTGAAGGGGATGAGCCCCAAAACGGCGTAGCCTCCGCTGACCAGCAGGAGCATGGCCACGGGCAGAGCGTAGAACAGGGCCTGGGCGCGGTTGCGGAAGAACTCGCCAAACAGGCACAGCCCCACGCCGCTGACCGAATATCCGGCCATGGCCATGGAGATGACCCAATAGCCGTACTCGGACCAGTTGGTGATGGCGAAGTGCCGCACCAGAAAGATCTCAAAGGCTATGGAAGAGAGGCAGACAAGGAATATACCCAGATAACGCATGGCACCCGCACCTGACAAAATATCGCCGTGCGTACCGCATCGCCAGGGCGCTGGCAAGGGGAAGGCAGAAAAGAGAAGGCCTGGGAGGAGCTTGCGGAAGCGCTAGTACTGGGCCAGCAGGGTCTGGATGGTGGCGCGGGCGCTGGGCGTTTTGGCCTGGGCCGCGGCCACGGAGAGGCGGTCGGAGATGGAAAGGTCGTGGTCGGCGTTGATGTGCGCCGCCAGGGTGAGCAGCTCCCCGCGCGAGTCGGGGTTCTTTTCGCCCTTGGCCAGGGTTTGCAGGCGGGTGCTCAGCTTATG
>JAVBYL010000388.1 GCA_030824035.1 Humidesulfovibrio sp. | reverse complement strand
GCATCCAGGGGAACCTTTCTGGCGCGGCCGCCCAGCCGCTCTTGAAAAAAGCGGGAAAGACGGAAGAAGCGGGAAATCTCCGCTCCTGGCGGGGCGTGATGCCTGGTCATGTATTGCCTGCCGGGTGTTCTTTTGTTACGAGGTGACGTTTTACAAACGATTGTGACTGCGCCACACCAACGCCAACGTAGCGGGCGCAACCCAATATATCAAGAACCGGGGGGCTTATGGCCAAAATTCTGGATAAATTCTTCGAATATTTCTCCACCGACCTCGCCATCGACCTGGGCACGGCCAATACGCTGGTCTATGTCAAAGGCTCCGGCATCATGCTCTCCGAGCCGTCCGTTGTCGCCGTGAAGCGCGACAGCCGCGGCGGCAAGGTGGTGCTGGCCGTGGGAACCGAGGCCAAGAAGATGCTGGGCCGCACGCCCGGCAACATCGTGGCCATCCGTCCCATGAAGGACGGCGTCATCGCCGACTTTGAAGTCACCGAGGCCATGCTGCGCCACTTCATCGGCAAGGTGCACAACTCCCGCCGCCTGGTGCGCCCGCGCATCATGATCTGCGTGCCCACGGGCATTACCCAGGTGGAAAAGCGCGCAGTGAAGGAAAGCGCCCAGAGCGCCGGCGCGCGCGAGGTGTACCTCATCGAGGAGCCCATGGCCGCTGCCATCGGCGCCAACCTGCCCATCACCGAGGCCACGGCCAACATGGTGGTGGACATCGGCGGCGGCACCACGGAAATCGCCGTCATCTCGCTGTCGGGCATCGTGTACGCCAAGAGCGTGCGCATCGGCGGCGACAAGATGGACGAAGCCATCATGCAGCACGTGAAGCGCAAGTACAACATGCTCATCGGCGAGAGCACCTCCGAAGAGATCAAGATGACCATCGGCAGCGCCTACCCCGTGGAAGGCGCCAACGAGATGGAAGTGCGCGGCCGCGACCTCGTCACCGGCATCCCGCAGAACCGCGTCATCACCGCCGAGGAAGTGCGCGGCGCCATCTCCGAGCAGGTGGAAGGCATCGTGCAGGGCGTGCGCATCGCCCTGGAGCAGACCCCGCCCGAGCTGGCCGCCGACATCGTCGACCGCGGCATCGTGCTCACCGGCGGCGGCGCGCTGCTGCGCGGCCTGGACAAGCTCCTGCAGCACGAGACCCAGCTGCCCATCACCGTTGTGGACGACCCGCTCACCGCGGTGGTCATGGGCAGCGGCAAGGCTCTGGAATGCATCGACCTTTACAGGGAAGTGACCACGGACTAGCGTGAACCTGAAGCGACTCGCAATCATTCTCGTCGCCGGGCTCTTCCTGTACCTGAGCCTCTACACCTGGAACCTGCGCACGGGACACCTGACCCGCCTGAGCACGTACACCGGGCTGGACAGTGTCGGCCTTGTGCTGCGCCCGGGCAAATGGGTGGGCAGCAAGACCGGCGGCTTCATGGAACGCTACGTGGACCTCGTGGGGCTGAAGCAGCAGAACGAGGCCCTCACCGAAGAGATCAAGGCCCTGCGCCTGGAGAACATGACCCTGCGCGAGCGGGCCGAGGCCACCGCACGGGTGGAGAAGCTGCTGGGCTTCCCCGAGCCGCCCGAGTGGCGGCGCGAGGGCGCGCGGGTTGTGGCCCAGCGCGTGGGCCCCACGGCCATTCTGGAAACCATCCTGGTGGACCGGGGCAACCTTTCCGGCGCGGTGGAGGACACCCCCGTGCTGTGCACCGAGGGCGTGGTGGGCCGCATCTACCGCGCGGGCATGAGCGTTTCCACCGTGCTGCTCATGGTCGACCCCTCCAGCCGCATCGCCGTGGTGGGGCGCGAGGGCCGCGCCACGGGCATCGTGTATGGCATGGGCGCGGGCGAACCGCTGCGCGTCAAGTACGTGGGCATGAGCTCCCAGGTGGAGCCCGGCGAAATCCTCTTCACCTCCGGCATGGACGGCGTGTACCCCAAGGGCCTGCCCGTGGCCAAGGTGCGCAGCGTGCGCCGGGGCGAGGGCACCCTGTTCATGGATGTGGAAGCCGACCCCCTTGTGGACATCCCCCGCCTGGAGGAAGTCCTGCTGCTCAAGCGCGCGGACCAGCCGGAAGACACGCGCGAACTCTGGAACTGACGCCATGCTCGCGGCGCTCTGGTGGACGATCTTTACCGTCTGCGGCATCTGGGGCCAGGCGCTGGTGCCAGGGGTGGACTTTTTTGCCCCCGGCATGGCCATCAGCCTGCGCTGGCAGCGCCCCGGAACCACGCTGATCCTCACCCTCGTCTGGGTGGCCATCCAGGAAGGCGCGGGCGGCCTGGCCTTCGGCTACGGCATTTTGTGGTACGCCCTGCTCTTCGGCCTGCTCACCGTGGGCCGCTGGCTGCTTGACCCGGGCAGCCTGCAGTTCCAGGCGCTGCTGGGCGTGGGCCTGGGGCTGACGCATTTTCTGCTGCTGTACCTCATGGCCGTGCTGGAAATGCGCGCCTTCCCCCTGGGCCGGGTGGCCCTGGAGTGCCTGCTCCAGGCGCTCATCTACCCCGCCCTGTGGTACCTGGCCTCCAACCTGTTCCCCGAACGGCTGAAGCACTATGACGAACCTGCATAACAGCTACGGCCAAGAGGCCCCCCGCCTGGGCATCGGCCTGCTCCAGTGCCTGGTGCTGGGGCTGTTCTGCCTGTTCTTCCTGCGCCTGTGGTACCTGCAAATCCACCTGGGCCCGGTGTTCACCGAGAAAAGCCGCAACAACCAGCTGCGCACGGAGTATCTTTTCGCTCCCCGCGGGTTTCTGCGCGACAGGCACGGCGCCCTGCTCGCCGTCAACGAGCCCGCCTTCGCCCTGGGGCTCATCCGCGAGGACTGCGACGACATCCCGGCCACCCTGTCCAAGGTGTCGGAGTTCACGGGCATTCCCCTGGACCGCCTGAAAGACATCTACGCCCGCAACAAGCCCAAGGTGAAGACTTTCGAGCCGCTGCTCCTGGTGCCGGACCTCACCTTCGAGACCATCGCCAAGGTGGAGGGCGCGGCCGTGCGCTGGCCGGGCATGGAGATCATCTCGCGCACGCGGCGCAAGTACAATTACGGCCAC
>JAVBYL010000212.1 GCA_030824035.1 Humidesulfovibrio sp. | reverse complement strand
CTTGACAGAACCCACAGCCTCCGGCTAAACAGTGCATCCCAACACCGTGGGGCTGTAGCTCAGTTGGGAGAGCGCTTGAATGGCATTCAAGAGGCCGTGAGTTCAATTCTCTCCAGCTCCACCAGAAAGATCAAGGGCTTGCGAAGCGATTCGCAAGCCCTTTTTCTTTGCTGCACTACAGCTTTGCACTACATTTTGCGAGTGGAGGCTTCACCTGTCGACACGTCATAACGATTCACATTCCACTCACGCCATGAGCCCGCTCCAGATGTGCCCGGCCAAGGGGCGGAACTTCCGCGCCATGGCCCTGGCCTCCAGCGGCGCCATGACCAGGGCCGCAGCGTCCGGATGCGGCACGGACACGAGTTCCGCGCTGTCCAGGCAGAGGAGGAAGCCCTTGCACCGCGTGCAGCAATCCGCGCGCTCGTAAGGACGCTCCGGGTCGCGCAGGACCAGCAACTCATCGGGCTCCTCGCAGCCGCAGGACGGGCAGGACACGCGCTTGTGCGCCCACTCCGTGGCGCAGCACGAACAGCGCAGGAAGCGCTTGCCGCCGTGGGCGGTGATGAAGGCCTCGCCGCCTTCGGGCTTGCGCAGCATGCTCATGTGCGGCGCGCCGCCGCATATCGGGCAGACGTTTCCCTGCCAGGGGAGCCCGCTGATGAGCGCCGCCAGGTCCTCGGCCTGACGCTCCAGGAACGGACGCACCGCCTCGGTCGCCACAAAGGACAGCAGCTCCGGGGCGATGCCCGCAACGGGCGCCATGCCGCCGAAGGCCGCTTCCCAGATGGCGTCCGGGCCGAGGTCTCCCCTGGCCACGGCCTCCTCCAGGGCCTCAAGCTCCCCGGCCAGCCCCGGCAGGCTGGCGCGCAGCAGGGGGACAAGGGCCGACATCGCCGTGGTGAGGTCCGCATCAGGGCGCTGGAAGCCACCCTCTGGCAGCAGCGGCCGCCCGGCGGAAAACTCCTCCGGGTCCAGTGCCGGGGGCGCGCCGTGCCAACCGGGGGAGCTCTGGCGGCGCATGTCTCGGGAGATGAGCACCGGCCCGAAGGCGGCGGCCAAAGGCCCGAGGGCGGGATTCATCCCAAGTTCGCGGGCCAGGGTGACTTCGATGGTTTCCATGAGCGTTCAGACTCCTTGTGGCAATGCGGGGAAAAGGGGCGGGGCCGCCCGGCTCTGGAGAAACCGGACGGCCCCGCGTGGATGGAGGGGGATCAGCCCTGGATCTGCTTCGCCGCGCGGCGCAGGGGCTCGAACATGCCGGCCAGGAAGTCCTGCCTGGTCATGCCCGGAGCGCCCTTCATCGCGTCGGAGGCGTCGGCCACGGCGAACTTGTGGTACTTGGCCGGGGCGTCGGTGATGAGGTAGATGACGCTCACGTTTTCCATGTCGCACAGCTGGGCCTTGGGGAACTCCTTCTGCACGGCCACGAGGCGCTTGGCCGCCCTGGCCAAGATGTCGGCCCGGTCGCCGAAGTGCATGGCCCCCATGGCGCAGCTCTTCACGCACATGGGCAGCATGTTCTTCTTCACCCGGTCGATGCACATGTCGCACTTGACGATGCGCTTGGTCTTGGGATTCAGGCGCGGGATGTCGTAGGGGCAGGAGCTTTTGATGGTCTCGAAGCTCTCCTTGGCCGTCTTCTCGGTGTAGATGACCGCGCCGGTCTCCTTGTCGATGATGATGGAATCTTCAAGGCTCGCGCCGGACTTGCACGGAGCCTCCAGGCAGTGGCGGCACTGGTCCGGGAAGAAGTTCCAGGTCACCTTGCCCTTCTCGTCCATGTGCTCGGCAAAACGCACCAGCTTGAAGTTGAAATGCGTCAGGTCGGGCGGATTCTGGTGGCTGCCGCGCTGTTTCGTGGGCACTGCGGGGAAGTCCTTCCACTCCTTGCAGCCCACCTGGCAACCCCGGCAGGCCGTACATTTCGTCGTATCTATGAAGAATGCCTTTGGCATATCGTCGCTCCTTGTCGGTTTGCCGGGCTACAGCTCGGTGACCTTGGTCGCCTTGTACACGTTCACCAGGCAGGCCTTGTATTCCGGGATGCTGGTGTTGGGGTCGCCCACGGACACGGTGACGCGGTTGGTGGTGTCGCCGCACTTGGGCTTGGTCCAGCCGAAGCAGAAGGGCATGCCCACCAGGTGCACGGTCTTGCCCATGATGGTGAAGGGCTTGACGCGCACCGTGACCATGGCCACGGCCTGGGTCTTGCCGCGCAGGCTCTCCACGATGACCACCTCGCCGTTCTTCACACCCTTTTCCTTGGCCAGCTCATGGCTCATCTCCACGTACTGCTGGGGCTCGGCCTCAAGCAGGGCCGGGCCGTTTCTCGTCTCCGAGCCGGAGCACCAGTGCTCGGTGAGGCTGTAAGTGGTGAGCACGATGGGGAAGCGCGGGTCGCCGTTCTGGGCCAGCTGGTCCATGTCGCTCTTGATGACCTTCATCACCGGGTTGTGCATCTGGCCGGAGAAGGGGTTCACCTTGAGCGGGGTCTCGGCCGGCTCGTAGTGCTCGGGGAAGGGGCCGTCCTCGCGGCCGGGGCCGAAGAACTGGGAGTGCCCTTCGGTCTGCATGATGAACGGATATACGCCGCCCTTCATGGCCATGGGCGGCTGGCCGCCGTCGGGCACGTCGCCCACCCACTTGCCGTCCTTCCACTCAATGACGGCCTTCTCCGGATTGTACGGCTTGCCGTTCAGGTCCACGCTGGCGCGGTTGTACAGAATGCGCCGGTCCATGGGCCACACCCAGGCGAACTTGGGGAACAGGTGGATCTTGGCCTGCATGGGCGTCTGGGTGAGGTCGCGGCGCTTGGAGAGGTTACCCGCCTCCTCGGTGTAGCCGCCGCAGTACACCCAGCAGGTGCTGCTGGTGGAGCCGTCGTCCTTCAGGTTGGAGAAGCCAGGCACCAGCTGGCCCTTCTTGTACAGCTTGCCGCCGATCTCGACATCCCTGGTGAAGAAGCCGTTGACGCGCCTGGCCACGGCCTCGGCGTCAAAGGTCTTGGGGTAGTCGGCCTTGGTGATGGGCTCGGGGAACGTGCCGCCGTCCTTCAGATACAGGTCGCGCACGCG
>JAVBYL010000049.1 GCA_030824035.1 Humidesulfovibrio sp. | reverse complement strand
AGCTCGTCGTCGGGATTGGCTTCAAGCCACCTGCGCATGGTGAGCCATTTGGCCGCCTCGTATCTGTCCCAACCGTCCTGGTCAGCCAGAACCATTTCAACGACATCGTAGCCAATGTGGCCGAAAGACGCGAGAAGTTCTGGAAGCATGAGGAAGTCGGAGGTGGAGTGGGCAAGACACCCCTTGGCAACATCTTCCGTCGGCGGCAGCTGCCGCCAGTAGGGCTCGCCGATGAGGATGATTCCGCCGGTGCGCAGGCTCCGCGCCAGAAGCTCGATAGTGCCGGCGACTCCCCCGGCGATCCACGTGGCGCCGACACAGGCTGCCACACCGACCTTCTCGTCAGAGACGTAGCCCGCGGCATCGCCATGGATGAACGTGACGTGATCGTCGACGCCGAGTTCCTCGGCACGGCGTTTCGCTTGCTCGGTGAACAACTGGCTCATGTCGATGCCGGTGCCGATGACGCCGTGATCGCGTGCCCAGGTGCACAGCATCTCCCCCGACCCGCTGCCGAGGTCGAGCACTCGGGCTCCCGATTCCAGACGCAGCGCCGCGCCGAGAGTGGCGAGCTTATCGGGTGTGACCGGGTTGTGGATGCGGTGAGCACCCTCAGTGATGTTGAATATCCGTGGGATGTCCACTGTGGATTCTCCTTGCACTCGTTACGCCTTCTGGGGTTCCTGCATGGCCTCGGGGAACAGTTCCGCCGCCAGTTCGCGCAGCTTGAACTTCTGTATCTTGCCGCTGGCGGTCATGGGGTAGGCGTCCACAAAGGCCACGAACTTGGGAATCTTGTAGCGCGCTATCTGCCCGCGGCAAAATTCCTTCACGTCCTCCGGCTCCATGGTCACATCGGGCTTGAGGATGACGAAGGCGCCGACCTCCTCCCCGAACTTGCGGCTGGGCACGCCCGCCACCTGCACGTCGAGGATGCCCTCCATGCGGTACAGGAACTCCTCGATCTCGCGCGGGTACACGTTCTCCCCGCCGCGAATGATCATGTCCTTCAGGCGGCCCGTCACGGTGACGTAGCCCTCCTCGTCCATGACGCCGAGGTCGCCGGAGTGCAGCCAGCCGTCCATGTCGATGGCCTTGGCCGTGGCGTCGGGGTTGTTGTAGTAGCCCTTCATCACGTTGTAGCCCCGGCAGCAGATCTCGCCCACAGCGCCGCGGGGCGACTCCTCGTTGGTCTCCGGGTCCACTATGCGCACCTCGATCTCGGGCATGGAGCGGCCCACGGTCTCGGTCATCTGGCGCAGGTCGTCGCCAATGCGCGTCTGGGTCATCACCGGGCTGCCCTCGGTCAGGCCGTAGCAGATGGTGATCTCGCGCATGTTCATCTCGCTTATGGCGCGCTTCATGAACTCAATGGGGCAGGGCGACCCGGCCATGATGCCGGTGCGCAGGGTGCTGAAGTCGAAGCGCTTGAACAGCTTGTGCTCCAGCATGGCGATGAACATGGTGGGCACGCCGTAGATGGCGGTGCACTTCTCCTCCTCCACGCTGGTCATGGCCAGCACGGGCTCGAAGTTTTCCAGAATAACCATGGCCGTGCCGTGGCTGACGGCGGCCAGCACGCCCAGCACGCAGCCGAAGCAGTGGAACAGCGGCACGGTGAGGCAGAGGCGGTCAAGCTCGGTGAACTTCTGGTTCTCGCCAATCCAGTAGCCGTTGTTGCCGATGTTGAAGTGGGTGAGCTGCACGCCCTTGGGAAAGCCCGTGGTGCCGCTGGTGTACTGCATGTTCACCACGTCGTGCGGGTTCAGGCTCTGCTGGCGCTGTTCGTATTCCTCCGGCGTAATCATGCAGGAGAGCGCCAGCACCTCGGGGATGGAGTACATGCCGCGGTGCTTCTCCGCGCCGAGGAAGACCACGCGCTTGAGGTTGGGGAACTTCGGGGCGCTCAGCCTTCCGCGCTCCTGCTGCTTCAGCTCGGGGATAAGGTCGTAAATGGTGCCCACGTAGTCGATGTCGCGGAAGCCGTCGATGAGCACGAGGTTCTCGCACTCCGACTGCTGGAGCAGGTACTCCAGCTCCGACCGGCGGTAGTGGGTGTTCACGGTGAGCAGCACCGCGCCGATCTTGGCCGTGGCGAACTGCAGCACCACCCAGTGGGGCACGTTGTTGGCCCACACGGCCACCTTCTCGCCCTTTTGCACGCCCAGGGCCATCAGCCCCGTGGCCATCTCGTCCACCAGCTCGGCAAACTGCCGCCACGAAAGGCGGAACTCGCGGTCCACGTAGACCACGGCGTCGCGGTTGGGCCACTGGGCAACGGTTTCATCGAGCATCTGCCCGAGGGTTATCTCGCGTAAGGGGGTCTGCCTGGGCATGGATTACTCCGGGAAGTAGAGCACGGCGTAGATGCTGGCCTTTGCGCCGCCTGCCGCGCGGATGCTGTGGGGCACCACGGAGTTGTAGTACAGGCTGTCGCCCGCGGAGAGCACGGTGGCCTCGCGGCCGTACACCAGCTCCACCTGGCCGGAAACCACGACGATGAACTCCTCGCCCTCGTGGGTGGAAAGCGTCACGTCCGCCGCGTCCTCGGGGTTCATCTCGATGAAGAAGGGCTCCATGTGGCGGTCGGTCTTGCCGCGTCCCAGGGAGTAGTAGGTGTGGCTGGGGGCCTTGCCGCCATCGGCGTGCATGGCCATTTCGGGGGTGCGCTCCGCCAAGCGCACAATGAGCGGGTCGCGGCTGACATGGTCGTCGAGGAAGGTTCCCAGGCGCACGCCCAGGGCGCGGGCGATCTTCACCAGCGGGCCAAGGGAGGGGTAGCTGTCCTTGCTTTCCACCGCGGCCAGGAAGGTCTCGTCCAGGCCGGTGCGGCCGGAGAGGTCGGCCAGGGTCAGATTCTGCTTTTCACGAAAGGCGCGAATGCGCTCACCCACGTTCTTGTCCATGCTGCCACCTACGTTTTTTGCCAGGATTTGGGGTCGCCGGAGCACGCCCAAAGTCCCATCGCGACCACCGCAAACAGGGGGGTACGGTATGGGCGAGCCGCCACCATCCAACGAATGGGCTGCTGTTAGCGCATTTGCGGGCGCTTGTCGATGACGGAGCGGATGAGCCGAGG
>JAVBYL010000259.1 GCA_030824035.1 Humidesulfovibrio sp. | reverse complement strand
CCGCTCACGGCCACCATCGCCCCCACCTCGGGCCGGGCGCACCTGGTGTCGCGCTCGCCGCTCACGGGTGCCGTGGCCGATTCCAGCGTGGGCGGCAGGCTGGGCACGGAGCTCAAGCGCGCTGGCTGGGACGCCCTGGTGCTGGTGGGCAAGAGCCCCAAGCCCTGCGGCATCGAGATCGACGACGGCGAGGTGCGCCTGACCGACGCCACGGAGCTGACCGGGCGCGATACCGCCGAGGTGTTCGCGCTATTGAAAAAACGCCGCAAGGGCGGTTCGCTCTTGGCCACCGGCCCGGCTGCGGAAAACGGCTGCCTGTACGCCAGCCTAGTGGTGGACGAGCGCCACGCCGCCGGGCGCTGCGGCCTGGGGCGCGTGGCGGCCCTCAAGAATCTCAAGTACCTGGCCGTGCGCGGCACCGGGCGCGTCAAAGTGGCGGACCTGCCCGCCCTCAAGCAGGCGCGGGAGGACATCCTGCGCCTCACCGCAGCCTCGCCCGCGCTCATGGGCCAGCACGGCTTCTCCTGCTTCGGCACCGGGAGCATCTTCGACCTCATGGACTCCCGGCGCATGATGCCCACGGAGAATTTCTCGCGCACGCACTTCCCCGGCGCTGGCGGGCTGAACGCCCACGCCTACAAGGCCCGCTACCAGCCCCGCCGCCACGGCTGCACCGGCTGCCACGTGCTGTGCAAAAAAATCGCCGCGGACGGCCGCTCCATGCCGGAGTTCGAAACCATGAGCCACTTCACCGCGCTCATCGGCAACACGGACATGGAGCTGGTGATGGCCGCTGGCGACCTGTGCAACCGCCTGGGCATGGACACCATCACGGCGGGGGTCACCCTGGCCTGCCACCGCGAAATGACGGGTGAAGAACTCACGGGCGCGCGCGTGCTGGAGTTGCTGGAGGCCATCGGCACTGGCGAGGGCCTCGGCGCGGCTCTGGGCCAGGGCTCGGCGCGGTATGCCGCCAGCCTGGGCCACCCGGAGCTTTCCATGAGCGTGAAGGGCCTGGAGCTGCCCGCCTACGACCCGCGCGGGGCCTACGGCATGGCCCTGGGCTACGCCACCAGCACTCGCGGCGGCTGCCACCTGCGCGCCTATCCCATCAGCCACGAGATTCTGCGTAAGCCCGTGGCCACGGACCGCTTCAGCTTTTCCGGCAAGGCGCGCATCATCAAGATAGCCGAGGACGTGAACGCCGCCGTGGACTCGCTCACCGCCTGCAAGTTTTTGTTCTTTGCCGCCTCGCTGGAGGAATACGCCCGCGCCCTGGCGGCGGTGACGGGCCAGCCCGCAACGGCCCAGAGCCTGCTGGCCGTGGGCGAGCGCGTGGACTACCAGGAGCGCATGCTCAACGCCGCCTATGGGTTCGCCGCTGCGGACGACGACCTGCCCGCGCGCTTTTTTGCCGAGCAGGGCAGCGGCAATGCCACCCTCCCCGTGCCGCCCGTGCCGCGCCAGGAGTTCCTGGCCGCCCGCGCCGCGTATTACCGCATCCGTGGTCTGGACGAGAACGGCCTGCCCACGCGCGAGACGACCGAGCGGTTGGGCCTGGACTGGGACCTGGCCTCAAAGGCGGGCGCATGATCGACCTGCTGAAGAAATACGCGGCCAAGCTGGTGGCCTCTGGCCTGTGCAGGGCGCACGAGCCGCTGTTTATGGCCGTGGATGACGCGCTGGTGTGGAACCGCCCGGCCACGCCGCAGCCCGATTCACGTTGTCAGCCCGATTCACGTTGTCAGGCCGATTCACGCCGCCAGCTGCTGGAGGGCGTGCTGGAACGCCTGCATGTCACCTCGCTGCTCTTGGCCCGGCCCACCGGGGTGTATCAGGCCGTGCTGGCGGAGCTGGCGCGGCAAGCCCTGGCGGATGCCTCCTCAGGCGGCTCTGGTTCCATCACCCCTGGGGACTGCGAAACGCGCACCTTTCTGCACGACCTGCCCGTACTGGACGAGCTGACACCAGGAGCCGTGGCCGAGGCCCTGGGCCGCCGCAAGGGCTGCGTCGTTCTGCACGGCGGCGAGGCGTACATCGCGGCATACGGCACCGTGAGCCCGGAGCAGGCCTACGTCACCTTCAGCTCCATGTGCTTCGCCAGCTTTGTGGCCTATTTCGCCCAGTACCTGCGGCGGTTGCGCAGCTCGGCCGCTTCGGGGGCGGATACCGAGCCCCAGCGCGCCGCCTTCGCCCGCATCGCGGCCATGATTCCGCCGGACAGGGCCGACCCGCCCGCCCTCAGGCCCGGTCCCTTCGCCGACGAGGACACCGCCCGTGCCGCCATCATCGAGGCCGGACGGCTCACCGTGGAGTACGGGCTGGTGGATTCGTACTTCGGCAACATTTCCTACCGCTTGGCCAGCCAAGGCGCCAACGTGGCGGACACCATCCTCATCAGCCAAACCGGCAGCTCCCTGGACGAGCTGGCCCCGTGCATCGACCCCTGCCGCATGGACGGCGGGACTTGCGCGGGCCTCACGGCCTCCAGCGAGTTCTCGGCCCACAAGGCCATCTATGAGGGGGAAGCAGAGCAGGGCGCGCGGGCCATTTTGCACGGCCACCCGCGCTTTTCGGTCATTGTTTCCCTGGACTGCGACAAGCTGGGCTGCGAGCTGGAAGGCCAGTGCCACCGCGCCTGCGCCACTCCGCGCTGCGTCGGCGGCACGGACTCGTGCCTCTTTGTGCCCATCGTCCCCGGCGAGGTGGGCACCGGGCCCTTTGGCCTGTGCAACACCCTGCCGCCCGCCATCCTGGGCACCAGCGGAGCCCGGCGCGGGGTCATCGTGTACGGCCACGGCCTGTTCGCCCTGGGTGCGGCGGACTTCCGCGAGGCCTTCGCCACCCTTATGGACGTGGAGCGCTTTTGCCGCGAGGAATACTTCCGCCGCGTGGCGGCCCTGGGCGGCTAGCTTACATCCAGTTCAGCGCCAGCCGCCACAGCGGCAGGGTGAGGAAGGATAGCGGCGTGCCGATGCCCACCAGCAGCGCGGCGAGGTCCGGGTCGAGCTTGTGGTCCGTGGCCAGGATGGCGCCGAGGATCATGGGCGGCATGGCCGCCTCGAACACCGTCACCCGCGC
>JAVBYL010000108.1 GCA_030824035.1 Humidesulfovibrio sp. | reverse complement strand
GTCATCGTTTTCAGCCGATACGCCACCCCAACACTATCTATGACCTGAGCCCCCGCAGGAGGCGCGACATCTTCGACCGTCGCCCCATAGCGATGTGGTGCACGAGCAAACGGCGGGCGGCAAGGCGCGGCGTAGCCGCCCCCGCATGGGGTTGCCTTGCTGCGCGCTGTGCTCGTGCTAGCGTGTTCGTAGCGATGGTCTAGCGGAAGGAAACGAAGGAAACGAAGGAAACATCAAGGCACGGCCTCATTGTGCCGAGTTGCCGACCACGCGTGCTGCCCCTGCAATATTTCTTCGCCTCGCCACGAACCGGCAGAAAAACAGCCAAGGAATTCAATGACTCGAAGTTCTCGAATATCGGATCTACTGGGCTGGACTTCTTACATAATTTCTGGGAGATCATGATCCCTTTTGACTCAAAACAAAGGAGAAGATCATGGTCTGCGAAATCGCCCTCGTCACGCTCAAAAAACCCGTCATGCTGCCCGGGCTGTCGCGGCGTACAGGCAAGCCCTGCCGGGCAGTGAACTCCCGGCAAATCGTCGTGCGTCAGGAGGGCTACCAGGTCGCCGTTGAGGGCTGCCTCGACCTCCGCGGCGCGCCGCACCGCACGGCGCTGCGTCTGATCATGAAAGTGCAACGAGGGCTCGTGCAACACGCGGAGTACCTTCCGGCTAGCCACGAGATAGCCGCTAGCTTAGTGAGCTTGCCCATCGGCATTGACATGAGCCTCGCCGATGTGCCCAGCGTGTACTACTCGCTCGCGTCATTCGATGCGGTGGAGTTGATAGGCGGGTGGGCAGACACACAAGGCAATGTCACGGTGCAAATGCGACCGGTGTGTGGCTTCCTCGCCCCGCGCGTCGACCCCGTGGTGGCACCGTGGCGGCAGCTTGGTCACCTTTGGCCCAATGGTCAGTTCGCACGCCCAGGGGGTTCCGAGATCGTGTCGTTCGTGCGCAACGCCGGCGTCATCCTCGCCGGGCTGCTCCCGGCTGCTGTGGTCCGCGAGACGGAGGAGCGCTTCACGCGCGCCTGGGGCACGGGCTGGAAGCCGGAGCGTATCTCTGAAAGCGCGTTGAGCTTCGCTTCTCGGATAGCCGAGCAGTATCGCCAGAGGAAATACGTTGATTTCACACCGGACCTGCTGCGCGAAGCCGCCAAGAACGAGCCGGTGCGTCCCTTCGGCTCCGCGTGGGATAGCCGCTGCCAGCCTCATCAGCCTCGGCAGACGTGGCGCAACGGCTACTCAAAGAGCGGAAAATTCGTAGCGAACGATGACTGGACCGTCGCGCAGTTCCTTATCCGCACCGAAGTGGCGGGGGCACCAAGGGTAAGCCAGAACGTTGTGGAACGCTAAAAAATGGGCGGGGGAAACCCCGCCCTCTCGCTTGCCGCATGTTACCCACGCACCGCACAACAAGCATCTTGATCAAAACAACCCAAGCTTTCGGCAAGCAGAGCGATACGCAATGTAGGCGTCCGGGGCGACCAGTTCGAACAACGGCTCGAGTTCGCGGTCAGGGTAGTATTTGGACTTCGTCGCGTTCTCCAGCAGATCCGAACGGACATGCTTCTTTTTCTTGGCAACGTCGCCCTGCGGGTCGTTGAAGTCGAGCCCGCGCTGCCTGAAAGCACAGCTGACCGCCAACAACAGCTGCTGTTTGTAGGCGTAGAGGTGGTTGAAAATCTCCACAGTCTTCTTGAATCCCCATCCCACCGGTCTGCCCTGCCTGGCCGAGTGCAGGCCCTTGCTCAAGTCCATGAGCCGTCGTACCTGCCGGTTGTCGCTTAGCGCGAACCCGGGCAACAGGTCCTGAAAGAGAACCCACGCAGCTTGCACATTCTCCCAATCATCGAACTGCCAGAAACGATCGATGCCAAGCTGTTGGCGCGCCGCTGCCTCATGGACGTCAAAATCGAAGTGATAGGCAGCCTGATCCTCAATGTTCAGATTGAGTTGATCGAAGGGCAGGATGTCTGAGTGCATCGTGAACTCAAGCTTGCCACCTGTGGCCCTGGGGACAGGCCAAAAACAGCGAATGTGGAAACGGCCTGTGGATTCGGACTGTACGCAGGTCTCGGCATCGACGACAAAGGCGTTGCACCGGTTTGCGTGGAAGACATCCAAGCCTGTCATGTACTCGGCTTCAAGGTCGAACGACTGGAAAACCCAGAACAGGAGCCAGTCTTCGTTTCGGTAGAACTCACGCCTGGCAGCAATGACATGGAGAAAGGTTGTTGAGAGCTGTACTTCAAAGGCGACCATCAGCGCACTGTTCCATCTGGCCTGGACGTCGGGCTTGCGCCATTCCCACGGTCGCACGGCACCCTTGACCACGCGCTCCGATGCGACTTCCGCAAACCGTTTGTCTGCCGCCAGGCTGCGCCTCACCAACTCCTTCATGTCCTTGTGGGCCTGGGATTCCTTGGCGCCGTTATATTTCGCGGCGTTTATCTGTTCTTTCGTCAGTTCCTTTTCAAGTTGCTGGCAAGCTCCATGGCCTCTCTTGTGCCTGAAGAAGAAGCGCTGTTGGTCGGTTGTGCATATGAGCCGGACAGGTTGGTGACAGATGACGCATATCAGCCGTGGGGGCAGCTGGGATTTTTCGGATGCCCGGGCCGACAGATCCAGCCGCAGCTCTTGAATCTTACGCCGATCTACGCCGATGGCTTGGGGGGCTTCCAACAAAGCTCCAGTCTCTACGTCGATCACCAGAGTAACTTTCGGATGCTCGACACATAGATTGTCCGTTCCAAAGAGGTCAGCGACTGCCGGTATATCTTTGCGGTTGCGTACCATGTGGCGACGCTAGCGCACGAATCCAGCCGACGCAATGGCTGCGGGTCTTCAGTCATTCATGAGGCGTTTCAGTATTCCCATTTCGGAGTCCAGCCCGTTCCGCCACAGCCGCTGCGCCCTTCCTGAGCACATCTTCTTCAGTGTGTTCATAAAGAAGTGCTGCGGAAATGGTCTTGTGGCCTGTCAGAGCCATCGAGGCGACCAACCCGATGGCGCGCCGGGCCCATGTCGCAAAGGTATGGCGCATGTCATGAATGCGGTAACCAGGGAGTTTAAGCCGTTCGCGGATGATCCCCCATC
>JAVBYL010000203.1 GCA_030824035.1 Humidesulfovibrio sp. | reverse complement strand
CGTCCTTCAGATACAGGTCGCGCACGCGGTTCATGACCTCCACGAACATCTCGCCCATGCTGCGGCTCTTGCCCAGGGGCTCGGCGCACTTGTAGTGCCACATCTGCCAGCGGCCGGAGTTGGAGATGGTGCCGGCCTTTTCCGCGCGGTAGGCGCTGGGCAGCAGGAACACCTCGGTCTTGACCTTCTTGGGGTCCACGCCGGGCCTGCGCCAGTTGTCCGTGGTCTCGTTGTGGAACACCTCGCCGATGACCAGCCAGTCGAGCTTGTCCCAGGCCTTGCGCACCTTGTTGGAGTTGGGGATGCTCTGGCAGGGGTTGTGGCCGAAGCACAGGCCGCCCTTGATCTGGTCCTTGTACATGCGGTCGAAGATGTACAGGTGCGAGTAGTCCTCGCCCGGGTCCATCTTGGGCACCCAGGAGTAGCCGAAGTCGTTCTCCTTGGTGGCGTTGTCGCCGTACCAGCTCTTGAGCAGGCTGGTGAAGTACTTGGGCCGGTTCTGCCACCAGTTGACGCTCATGGGGTCGGCGCTCTTGGGCGTGTAAGCCTTCAGGTAGTCGCCCAGGGTCTGGTAGTTGGCCGTGGGCGTGTTGTGGTAGCCGGGCAGGTAGCCGTAGAGCAGGGCATGGTCCGTGGTGCCCTGTACGTTGGGCTCGCCGCGCAGGGCCGCGATGCCGCCGCCCGCGTTGCCCACGTTGCCAAGGAGCTGCTGGATGAGCCCGGACATGCGGATGTTCTGAACGCCCACGCTGTGCTGGGTCCAGCCCAGGGCGTAGACAAAGGCTCCGGCTTTGTCCGGCTTTCCGGTGGCGCAGTAGGCCTCGTACACCTTCAGCAGATCGGCCTTGGACACGCCGGTGACCGAGGACACCTTGTCCAGGTCATAGCGGCTGTAGTGGTCGCGCATGACATTGATGACGCAGCGGGGATGCTTGAGGGTCTTGTCGCGCTTGACCATGCCCTTGTCGTCTTTCTCAAAGGCCCAGGCGCTCTTGTCGTACTTGCCCTTGGCCGCGTCGAAGCCCGCGAACATGCCGTCCTTGAAGGAGTACTTTTCGCCCACCAGGAAGCTGGCGTTGGTGTAGTTGACGACGAACTCCTCGAAGAACAACTTTTTCTCCAGGATGTACTTGATCATGCCGCCCAGCATGGCGATGTCCGTGCCGGAGCGGATGGGCACGTGGAAGGTGCTGCGGGCCGAGGTGCGCGAGAACTTGGGGTCAACGTGGACCACCACCGCGCCTTTTTCCTTGGCCATGTTGATCCAGCGGAAGGTCATGGGGTGGTGCTCGGCGCAGTTGCTGCCCATGATGAGCACGGCGTCGGAGTTGGCTAGGTCAGAGTAGTGGTTGGTCATGGCCCCGCGGCCGAAGCACTCGGCCAGGGCCGGAACCGACGGGCTGTGGCAGATGCGCGCCTGGTGGTCGAAGTGCACGATGCCAAACGCGCGGATCATCTGGTGCAGCACGGCGGCTTCTTCATTGGACACCTGGGAGGAGCCCAGATGGAACACGCTCTCCAGCCGGTTGACCACGGCGCCGGACGCGTTCTTGGCCTTGAAGTCCTTGTCGCGCTGGCCCTTGATGCGCTTGGCGATGCGCTCCATCATCCAGTCCCAGTCCTTCTCCACCCACTTGCTGGCGCCGGGGGCGCGGTACAGGGGCTTGGTCAGGCGTTCCGGGCTGTTGTGCAGGCTCTTCAGCGACGCGCCCTTGGCGCAGAGACCGCCGCCGCTCACGGGGTAGTCCGGGTCGCCTTCCACGCTGATGATTTTGCCGTCCTTGGCGTGCACCAGGACGTTGCAGCAGCAGGAACAGAACGGGCAGATGGAGATGGACTCCTTGGCCCCCTCGATCTTCAGGCCCGCAGCATAGGCCTCCGTGGGCGAAAGGTCGATGCCCAGCCGCGACAGCCCCATGGCGGCCGTTCCGGCGCCGAGCAGTTTGATGAATCCTCGACGAGATACGCTCATGCCTCCTCCTTGTGTTGTCAATCCCGGCGGCACGGTTCGGCCGCCGTTTTGTGTGCCGATTCTGACAATCATGCCACGCCCTAGGGATTCAGCAATATTTATTCAATCATTATAAAGTGTTTTGTGTAGCACATATCAAGGCGGTGCCTGTTTTGTGTGATTTCATGCGGTTACGCCTGTGCCAAACCTTGAGCATATAGCCAAGGCTTGCATATGCTTGCGGCTGGAAGTAGCAAGAGCCCATGATGAGAAATTTCGTCTGCGATATGGGTAGGACCAGTTAGGCAACTAAAGGAGTAGGATATGAATGCATTGCCATGTCCGGTGCCAGAACTCGAACTGACCGGCCGTCGGCCGGAATCAGCCCGGGGAGGCAGGAGGACAGCCGCATGACCACACACCCTTTCCCGTCCGGTCCGGACGGGTTCGACAAGCAGCTCCCCCTTGAACCGCTAAAGACAAGCGCCGAGCGTCCCACCGTCCGTCTGCACATCTGGCTGGAGAGCCACGGCGAGCTGTTCTTCGGCATCGGCCGCGCCCAACTGCTCTTCAACATCCAGCACTACGGCTCCATCAAGAAAGCCGCCCAGAACATGGGCATGAGCTACCGCGCCGCGTGGGGCAAAATCCAGCAGAGCGAGCAGGCCCTTGGCGTCAAGCTGGTTGAGCAGCGCGGGGCCAAGCGCGAAGGGCTGCGCCTGACGCGCGAAGGCGAGGAGCTGGCCGACATGTTCCAGGCCTGGTTCATGGCCGTGGAGCGTTGCGCGCTGTCTCAGGCCAATTCCATCTTTCCGTTCCCCGTGTCCGGCTTCGGCCAGCCCGACACCTGACGAAGGAGCCTGCTCGCGGCGTGACCGCGAGAGCAGCACAACGGCAGCTCGGCCCCCGGTCCTCGCCGACAGCCGTGCCAGATGCCGAAAGTATCAATCCGCCTTGCGCGGAACCGCCCTTTTGGATAGGTGTCTCCTATGATGCGTATTGCCGAACAGGATGCAACCTGCTCCGCAACCCGCCGCAACCACAAGGAGACACCAACATGCGCAAGCCCCTGCTGCCGACGCTTCTGTCCCTGTCCCTGCTACTCGCCACCGTACCGGTCCAGGCGGGTGAACTTGACGCCTTTACCGGCAAGTC
>JAVBYL010000035.1 GCA_030824035.1 Humidesulfovibrio sp. | reverse complement strand
TGGCGGAGGGGGAGGGATTCGAACCCCCGGACGGTTGCCCGTCAATGGTTTTCAAGACCACCGCCTTAAACCGCTCGGCCACCCCTCCGCGCCAGAGGCGTGCTGGAAACTGCCAAAACTGGGCGGCCAAGTCAATGAAACAGGCCCAGGGCAGCCGAACAATGCGTTTTCTTTGCCGGAGCAAGATACTTACTGTTGCTTTTTAAGCAGCACTCTGGTGGAATGCCAGTAATGAAAATCTTCATTCATCCGAAAAGCGTAGAGCAAGCATTTCTGCCCAGCGTTGGGTCAACCAGAGGAGCTGTTCATGAGCAATGAGCCTAAAGGCCTGAGCCCCACAGTGGCCGTGTGGAGTGTTGGTGGCTTGGCCGCCGCGGTTGTCCTGGGCGCGCATTTTTCCGGCAACCTCTGGGTCGCCATCGGGTGTGCGGTGGTTTTGCTGGGCCTCAGCGCATATTTCGCCTCAACCCTCGGAACCGGGCAGGACTCCCTGAAGGCCGGGCTGGACAAGGTGCTTGCCCGCAAAAGGGATTTCCTGTTCGACGAGGTGCGGAGCTGGAAAGCTCTGGGCGAGATTCCCGCCATGGTTTCGGAACTCGTTGACTACAACATGCACCGCCGTGAATTTTACCGTGGGGCCGTACAAGGTGTGGGCACGCCATTTCTGCTCTGCGACGCCTCCGGCTTGGTGACGCACGCCAGCGCCACAATGCTCGCCTTCCTCAAAAAGAATGACGCCGACATTGTGGGCAAGACCGTTTCCGAGGGCTTCTACAATCGCAAGGGCGATTCCATCACCGAACGCACCATGGCCGCCAAGACCAGCGTGGCCGAGGAAGTGAGCCTGACGCTTTGGGATGGCCGCGTGGTCGATGTGATGACCATTGTGAACTGCATCAAGGACATCAAGGGCAACGTCATCGGCGCCGTGGTGTGCCTCACCGATTTGGCCGAGATAAAGCGCCAGCAGCAGGAGCTTGCCACCCAGCGCGACCAGCTCACCACCGTTGGCAACTCCATCAACGACCTGGCCCAGCGTGTGGCCAGCGCCTCGGAGGAACTCTCCGCCAGCGCGGACGAGCAGGCCCGCGGGGCCAATCGCCAGAAGGGGCAGACCGAGTCCGTCTCCACCGCCATGGAGGAGATGACCGCCACCGTGCTGGAGGTTGCGCAGAACGCCACCCAGTCTTCCGATGCCGCCGCCACGGCCAGCCAGGCCGCCACCGATGGCGTGCAGCTGGTGCGCGAGAGCGTCAAGGGCATCAACCAGGTGGCCGAGTCCTCGCGCAAGCTGGCGCAGGTGCTTGGGCAGCTGGACAGCCAGGCCGCCGAAATCGACCGCATCATCAACGTCATTAACGACATCGCCGACCAGACCAACCTGCTGGCGCTCAACGCCGCCATTGAAGCCGCCCGCGCGGGTGACGCCGGTCGCGGCTTTGCCGTGGTGGCCGACGAGGTGCGAAAGCTTGCGGAGAAGACCATGACCGCCACCAAGGAGGTCGAGAACTCCATCCGCGAGATTCAGGAGCGCAGCCAAAACGCCGTGACCACCATGCGCGAGACCGAGCGCCAGGTGGAGGTGAGCACGGACCTCTCCAATCGCACCGGCCAGTCGCTGGAAGAAATCATGAAGCGCATTGAGGACGTGACCATGCGCGTGGCCCAGATCGCCACCGCGGCCGAGGAACAGTCCGCCGCGGCCGAGGAGATCAACAAGAACATCGAGGATATCGCCGGCATCGCCAAGGAGGCCGAGGAAGGCGCCGGGCAGTCCGCCAGCGCCACGCGCGACCTGGCCGAGCTGGCCCAGCAGCTGCTGCAGATGTCCATGAGCTTCAGCGCCACCAAGGCCGATGCCAGCAAGCTGCGCAGCTCCACCGGGCAGATGAAGGGCATCCTGCCGAAGATCATGCTCGACTTTGTGAAGGTGAAGTACGGCGACGGGCTGCACAAGAAGGTGATGGAAGAGTTGGGCAACCCGGTGTTCCTGCCCGCCCAGAGCTACCCGGACCAGGTGCTGCGGCAGATGGCCGAGGCCATCGCCCAGGCGGCTGGCAAGACGGAGCAGCAAATCTTCGTGGAACTTGGCAAGTACACCATCGGCCAGTTCAACAAGATGTACAAGCCGTACTTCAAGGCCAGCACACTCAAGGAATTCTACCTGACCATGAACGACACCCACGCGGCCCTCACCAAGGCCAACCCCGGCATCGTTCCGCCCAGGTTCAGCTACGAGGACCGTGGCAACAAGCTCACCATGATCTACAAGTCCAAGCGCGGCTACCACCATTACTTCGAGGGCATCCTGCTTGGCGCGGCGGAGTTCTTCAAAACCCCCGTGACCATCACCGTGCAGGTGCTGGACGCCGAGACCGCCCGGGCGGAGATCCTCTTCCGCTAGGCCGGTGCAGCCACCAACGAAAAGCCCCCGGTGCTCCGCTTTGGAGTGCCGGGGGCTTCTTCTTGCCGGGGGTGTGGGCTACACGCGCTCGGCCCTGCGGGTCTTGAGCTTGTACCACACATACCAGACGATGGAGAGCACCAGCATGCCGATGATGAGGGCGTCGAACTCGTGGCGGTACTTTTGCACCATGCTCCAGTTCTCGCGCAGCAGGTAGCCGCAGTACAGCAAAAAGCCGTTCCACATGGTGGCGCCCACGGTGCTGGCGATGGCGAAGGGCCAGAAGGGCATTTTGCCGATGCCCGCCGGAATGCTCACCAGGTGGCGCACCACCGGGATGAACCGGCAGAGGAAGAGCGTCCACGCGCTCTTCTTGCCCTGGAAAAAGCGCTCGGTGCGCTCCAGGTCGTGCACGTCCAGCAGCAGGTACTTGCCCACCTTGAGCACAAAGGGCCTGCCGCCGTAATACCCCATGAGGTAGGAAAGGTAGGACCCGGCGAAGGAGCCGAAGCTGGTGGCCAGCACGGCCTGCCACATGCCCCATTTGCCATCGGCCACCAGGAAGCCCACGAAGGGCATCACCGCCTCGCTGGGGATGGGGGCGATCATGCTTTCCAGCGCCATGAGCAGCGCGGCCCCGGCATAGCCCGTGGTGTCCAGCACGCGGATGGCGAATTCAGAAATGAGTTCAGTGAGCACGAAAAAACCTCCGGGGTGAGTCAGCGTCTAGCGCCTCTACCCTGCCAGGGGCGGCAGGGCAAGAGGGAGCAGGGGAAGGGAGCAGACGGGACTCCACCGGGGCGGCATGCCTCAGGACACCGCGAAGCCGAGGGCCTGGGCGGTTTCGCGCACGCCGGGCCGGTTGCGCAGGCGCGCCCAAAAGAGGTTCTGCGCCGCGTGCAGGTTCAGCTCCAGGTTGGCCGTGCGCGCCTGGGAGATGACCCCCCGGACGGCCTTGAGGTCCGGCTCGGGCTGGGCAAGCAGCGCTAGGACGTGCTCGCCCGCGCGGCTGGCCAGCAGGGCGCGCTCCGGGTGGCCCTGGCCCAGCTCCTCAAGGAACTGCAGGAAGTCCCCGCCGGGCTCCACCTCGCCCAGAATCCACTGCCAGCACAGGGCGGACCACAGCCTGCCCCAGCGTTCGGCGGCGGTCTGGGTCGTCTGGGCCTCGCGGTAGGGCTGGAACAGGTGCGCGCCCTGGCGTGTCTCCTCGCACTGGGCCCGCCAGGAGTCGTCCTCGGCCCGGCGCACCCAGCTGAGGGCGATGGCCTGCCGCTTGCCCCAGGCCAGGTACGAGGCCGGGATGCACTTGGCGCCGGACTTTTGACTCGGCTGGTCCACCTGTAGGCAGCCGGCCATGGGCCCGCCGCAGTCCGGCCGCTCCCATCTCCAGGCGCAGTCGTCGTGGCCGGACTCCCGGGTCCAGGTGATGGAGGCCGTGCCCGTGAGCAGGTTGGGGCCGGTCTGCGTGAGGGTCACATCCACCCCCAGGCCGGGCCACTGGGCCCGGGCGGTGCCGCCGGGCTGGGGCAGGCGGCCCTCGGCCCAAAGGCTCAGCAGTGCCTGGGCCAGGATGCTCTCCGTGGTTTCCCGGCGCGGGCGTATCTCGCGGTTCCAAATGTCCAGCCCGCTGCCCAGGGCGTGGTCGTTGGAGCTGGCTTGCCCGATGTGCGCCAGCAGCAGCGGCTCCAGGTCCTCGGCCCCGGTGCGTTTGGCCAGGCCCATGGCGCGCAGGGCGTAGGTCAGGGCGTTCAGCGGTTCTATGCGCCCCAGGTCATCGAAGAACCAGGCGCAGCTGGCAAAGGACGACAGCGCCCACTTCTGCATGGTGAGCAGCTTCCAGGCCGTGGCGCGCTTGGCGGCGGTGAGGCCCTTCTTGAAGTGCGCCTCCTCGAAGGCCGCGTCGTCCTCCAGGCCGCACAGCGCCCAGCCGTATTGGACCAGGGCCTCCTCCGCGTCCTTGAACAACTCCGCGCCGGTGCGTAGGTAGTGCTCGTCGATCCGCGTTTTGACGGCGCGCAGGCCCTCGCGCAGGGGCTTGCGCCAGCGCTGATTCCAGCCGGGCTTGTGCTCCGTGGCGCAGCCGCAGTCGGAGCGCCAGCGCTCCACGCCGTGGGCGCAGCTCCAGGAGCTGCTTTCGTGGATGCGGGCGCGGCGCTTGGGCGGGTGCGCGGCCAGGTAGGCGCCGTAATTGTAAATCTGCACGCCGTCCACACCGGCGCGGGCCTGGGAAAGGGCATGGGCCAGGGCCATTTCCCCGAACTTGAAGTGGTGGCCGTAGGTTTCCCCGTCCGTGGCCAGGGCCAGCAGCCCCTGCCCGGCCAGGCTGGAAAGCCAGGACCAGAAGCGGTCGCCGTGGGCCAGCACGCCCTCGAAGGCCACGGCCTGCGACAGCGGCCCGTTGTAGAAATAGACGGCGATGCTGCGGCCCTCGGGCAGTTCCACAAGGTAGGGCTCGCGGATGTCCAGGTTCCCTTCGTTGGCCGGGGTCCAGTTCTCCTGGCCGCCATCCGGTGCGATGTCCGCCACCTCCCGCGCCTGCCGGGGCGCAAGGATGGTGAAGCGCACTCCGGCCTGGGCCAGCAGGTCCAGGGTGGCGGTGTCCACGGCGGCCTCGGAGAGCCACATGCCCTCCGCCGGGCGCTTGAACCGGGCCTCGAAGTCCGCCAAGGCCCAGGCGATCTCGGCCCTGCGCTCCAGGTCCGTGGCCAGGGGCATGATGACGTGGTGGTAGATCTGCGCGATGGCGTTGCCATGGCCCAGCCGCCGCATGCTGGCGGCATCGCCCTCCAAAATGCGGGCGTAGGTGTCCGGCGCTTGGCGCTCCATCCAGGTCAGCAGGGTGGGGCCGAAGTTGAAGCTCATCCACTCGTAGCAGTTCATCAGCTCCACGATGGCCCCGGAGCCGTCCAGCCTCCTGGCCCAGGCCAGCGGAGCGTAGCTCTCCGCGCAGATGCGCTCGTTCCAGTGCTTGGCCGGGGCGGCGCTGCCTTCGGGAAATATGGTGTCCATCCAGGGGTCTTCCCTGGGGGGCTGGTAAAAGTGGCCGTGGATGCAGATTTTTTTGCCGTCGCCCATGGTGTTCCGCGCCTCCTGCTGGGTGGGAATGGGGAAATGCAGCATGCACTGTACCCTGTGGCCCGTGGCGCGGCAAGGGGCTGCGGGCTGCGAGGGCGCGGATGATTCAAGGGAGCGGAAGAGGCCTGAGGTTGTCGACAAAACGCAAGAGGTTGGGGTATGAGGCACCATCAAGGTTTCATCGTCACAACGGCCCGGGAGGGAGCATGCACACGGACGCACTCGCAAGGATGACCGAACCCCGCAGCGTGTTTCTTAGGCTGGCGCTGGCGCTTTCCTTGGCCTGTTTTCTGAGCTGGCCCCAGTTGAGCCTGGCGGCGGAGGCGGTCGAACAGGCAGGCGGAAAGCAGGTCGGCGGCGGCCAAATCGGCGGCGGGCCGGAGACCACCACCATCGGCCGGGTGACCCGTGTGCAGGGGACCTCGTTTCTGGTTCGTGGCGGAACCATGCGCGATGTGGTGCTGAACGCGCCGGTGCTGCGTGGCGAGAGCGTGCGCACCGGCCCGCTGGCCCGCGTGGAGCTGACCATGCACGACGAGACCAAGCTCACCCTGGGCGCGGACACCGTGTTCGACCTGGAGCGCTACGACCTGGGCAGCCAGCGGGGCATGGGCGCGGTGCTGCTGCGCCTGGGCAAGGGGGCCTTCCGCGTGGCAACGGGCAGGCTGGCCGCCCTGCGCGGCGGTCCCTTCGAGGTGGACACCCCCCTGGGCACCATCGGCATACGCGGCACGGACTTCTGGGGCGGGTACCTGGGCGCGGAGGAGATCAGCGTGCTGCTGGTCTCCGGGGCCGGGGTGTACATCAAGAACAGCGCCGGCGCCACGGAGATCGTGAAGCCCGGCTACGGCGTCACCCTGCGCAGCCTGGACGCGCCGCCCCCGGTCGCCATATTGTGGGGCCCGGAAAAGGCGGCCCGCGCCTTCAAGACCGTGAGCTTCGACTAGCCCGCGTTTTATTTCGCGGCGGCCTCAGCCTTGAGCAGGGCCTTGGCCTCGTTCCACAGGCGGTCCTTCTCGTCCATGGGCAGGTCGGGCAGGTCTTGGCCGCGCTGGCGGGCCAGCTGCTCCATGCGCTGGTACCTGGCCAGGAACTTCACGTTGGCGGCGTCCAGGGCGGCGTTGGCCTTGATGCCCTTCCTGCGGCCCAGCTCCACTAGGGTGAACAGCGTATCGCCGAACTCCTCCTCCATGCGCTCCTGGTCGCCCTCGGCCTGGGCGGCCTCCCACTCGCGCCATTCGGCGTCGAACTGGGCGCGGGCGTCCTGGTCGCTGGCCCAGGTGAAGCCCAGGCGCGCGCTCTTGGAGTGCAGGCGGTAGGCCTTCAGCAGCGGCGGCAGGCCCGTGGGCAGGGAGTCGAAGGCACCCGCCGGTGCGCCGTCTCCGCCGTCCTTCTTCTCCCCGCGCTTGATGCGCTCCCAGTTGCGCAAAAGTTCTTCCTGGTCCTGCACCACGGTGTCGCCGAACACATGGGGATGGCGGCGGATCATCTTGGCGGCGTTGGTCTCCACGGCCTCGGCCAGGGTGAAGTCGCCCTTTTTGGAGTGCAGGGTGGCGATGAACAGCAGCAGGAAGAGCACGTCGCCCAGCTCCTCGGCCACCTCGGGCGTGTTGCCCGCGCGGATGGCCGAGACGAGCTCGAAGGCTTCCTCCACCACATAGTCGCACAGGGTCAGCGGGGTCTGCTTCTGGTCCCAGGGGCAGCCGCCGGGGGCCAGCAGCGCGTCGATGACTTCCTGCATCTTGGCCAGGGAAAGGGGGTCCGTGCTCACGGCGTGCATCTCCTTAACATGATGGATAGTGGGGAGCGGGCAGGGGGGCGTGGGCCCTAGATGGTCTGCTTGCCCTTGTTCATGGGCGAGGACTGGGGCTGGCCCTTATTCAGGCCCTTATTTTGGCCTTTTGGCCTGGGCGGCGGCATTTCCAGCGGCTTGGGCAGGGCGAACCCACCCTCTTCCAGCGTTTCGCGCACGGGCTCCGGCGTAAAGTTGGCCAAAAGCACCAGGGCCGGGTCGGTGTGTTTGGCGAAAACCGACTGCTTGATGAGCGCGGTGTTGGGCATAACGGCCTTCATGAGCAGCAGCACGACCAGGGAGAACAGCAGGCCCTCCAGGCAGCCGAAGGCCGCGCCCGCCAGCTTGTCCACCCCGGTGAGCATGGTGATTTTGAGCACGCCCTTGAGGAAGCGCACCAGCAGGAACAGGGCGACCATGGTGGCCAGGAAGGTGATGAGGTAGCTGAGGGCCTGCACCGTGCCGGGGCTTTGGATGTAGACCTTGAGGTGCGGGACGAAGATGACGTGCAGGCGCGAGGCCACGAAGATGCCGATGAGCAGGGAGCAGAGGGACACCGCCTCGTGGATGAGCCCTCGGCAGAAGCCCCGGAAGCCCACGAGCACCATGATGGCGATGATGATGATGTCCAGAGAGTTCATGGTCCCTCGAGCGTTCTGGCGTTCGGAACCGCCGAATTGGCCTCTGCGGATGCACTAGCAGAGGCAAGGGCGAAAGGGAAGTGCACAATCGGTTGTGTTGACGGAACATTTGGGGTACGCATTGGCGGGTTATCGTTTGAGGGGGGGAGGGGACATATGCGCGCCATCGAAACCGGGCTGCCTGGGCTGCTGTTGCTGGAGCCCAAGATTTTTCGCGATGAACGCGGGTTCTTCCTGGAAAGCTACAACCGCAAAGGGTTTGCGGACCTGGGCATTACGGCTGAGTTTGTGCAGGACAACCACGCCTGCTCCACCCAGGCCGGGGTGTTGCGCGGTTTGCACTTCCAAACCCCGCCCATGGCCCAGGCCAAGCTCGTGTGGGTAACGCGGGGCAGCGTGCTGGATGTTGCCGTGGACCTGCGCGTAGGCTCGCCCACCTTTGGCCGCCACTATGCGGTGGAGTTGAACGCCGAGAACTTCCTGCGGCTGTTCATCCCCAAGGGCTTTGCCCACGCTTACGCCACCCTCACGCCGGACTGCGAGTTCCAGTATAAGGTCGATGCGCCCTATTCGCCGCAGCACGACGCGGGCATCCGCTGGGACGACCCGGACCTGAACATCCCCTGGCCGCAGTTCGCCACTGGCGCTGGGCCGGTGCTCTCCGGCAAGGACAAGGTCCTGCCGTTCTTCAAGGAATTTCAGTCGCCCTTTGTGTTTGAGGCCCCCGCGGCGGGCTGAGCCGCGTGTTTGCATAACCCAAAGACAGACGCCATGCCCGACACCCGTTCCCCTCGCCAGCCCCAGGCTGATGCCAACCGCCACGCGGTGATCCTCGCCGGCGGTTCCGGAACCAGGCTCTGGCCGCTTTCCCGCAACCTGTTTCCCAAGCAGCTGCTTGCCCTGGGCGGCAGCCAAACCCTGCTGCAGCAGACCGCCTCCCGCATTCTGGAGGCCTTCCCGGCCGAGAACGTCTGGGTTGTCACCGGCGAGGAGCATATTTTCGAGGTGCGCAGCCAGCTGCGCGCGCTGAGTTCGGAGCTTGAGGGACAGGTGCTCTCCGAGCCCATGGGCCGCAACACCCTGCCCGCCATTCTGCTGGGGCTGGACCGCGTGCTTGCGGCGCGCAGCGCCCTGGGCGGAGAGGAAGAAATGCGCGAAACCCTGGTGGCCGTGTTCCCCTCCGACCATTTGGTGGACGACCAGGACGGCTGGACCGAGACCCTGGAGCAGGGCATGGGCCTGGCGGCGCAGGGTCGTTTTGTCACCTTCGGCGTGCCCCCGCGCAAGCCCGAGACGGGCTACGGCTACATCGCCCGCGGGCAAGAGCTTGGCCAGGGCGCTTACATGGCCCAGGCGTTCATTGAAAAGCCCAAGCTGGAGAAGGCGCTGGAGTTCGTGCGCGGCGGGCGGCATTACTGGAACAGCGGCATGTTCGTGTTCCGCGCCGGGGAGTTTCTGGACGCCGTGCAGGCCCACACCCCGGAGCTGTGGAGCTGGTGGGGCGGCCGCGCCGGCAAGCCCCTGGCCCTGGGTTACGGCGGCATCCCCAATATTTCCGTGGACTACGGCATCGTGGAAAAGATCGCTGGCATCGCCGTGGTGGAGGCCCGTTTCGGCTGGGACGACCTGGGCAACTGGGAGGCCATCTACCGCCTGGGCAAGAAGGACAAGGACGGCAACGTGCTCCAGGGCGATGTGCTGGCCCTGGACTGCCGCGACTGCCTGCTCATCTCCAAGGGCGGCAAGCTCGCGGTGGTGGGGCTCACGGGCATGATCATGGTCCAGACCCGCGACGCCACCCTGGCCTGCCCGCTCACCGAGGTGCAGCGCGTCAAGGAGATCGTCTCCCTGCTGAAGGAGCAGGGCAGCCCGCTGGTGGAAAGCCACTTCACGGTGAAGCGCCCCTGGGGCAACTACTCCGTGCTGGAAGAGGGCCCGCATTACAAAATCAAGCGTATTGAGGTTTCGCCAGGGGCGCGCCTGAGCCTGCAGATGCACTACCACAGAAGTGAGCATTGGGTGGTGGTATCGGGGACGGCCCTTGTTGAGATAGGGGGCGAGGAGAGGATGCTTGTCGAGAACCAGGCCGTGGATATCGCCAAAGCCACGAGCCATCGGCTGGCCAATCCTGGGAAGGTACCTCTTGAGATCATTGAGATTCAGAGCGGTCCGTATTTGGAGGAGGATGACATTGTGCGCTTCGACGATGTGTACGGGCGTATCAAACAGGAGAACTCGTGAATTTTTTCGTAAGCTCTTGACACGGAAAAGCTCTGTACTTTATGAAAACGCAGTTTTTCATGGCGTAATTGGACCAAAAACTCAGGAGTGATGGGGCGAGGTTATGGAGGAAAAGAAACAATGCAAGGGGTGTGGAGGGGCTCTTCCCTTCGTGGTCGGCTTCGTGGCCGCGGTGATCGCGGGTTGGGTTCTCTTCCCTGGTGTGCTGTACAGCAAGCAGAACCAGCCCATCCGCTTCAGCCATAAGGTCCACCAGGAGCAGGGCATGGAGTGTGCCAGCTGCCATAGCTTCCGTGAAGACGGATCCTATGCCGGTCTGCCGAACAATGAAAAATGCATGGAGTGCCATGCCGACGTTGTTGGGAGCGATCCTGACGAGCTGAAGTACGTTGAGCAGTACGCCAAGACCGGTAAGGAAGTGCCCTGGCTCATCTACCAGTCCCAGCCGGACAACGTGCTCTTCAGCCACAAGGCCCATGAGTCCTTCGAGTGCAAGTCTTGCCACCTCGAGGTGGAAAAGACCGACACTCCGCCGGTCTATTACGAAAACAGGCTGTCCGGGTACAGCAAGCAGACGATGAAGATGTGGCAGTGTGAACGCTGCCATGCCGAGAACGGCGTGAGCAACGCCTGTCACGTCTGCCACAAGTAAAAGAGGGGTGCGTAAGATGGGTTTGGATCGCAGAGGATTCGTCAAATTCGTCGTGGGTGGCGTCGCGGGCACCCTGTTCACGCCTGTCATTTGGCAGAGCTTGGACGATGTGTCCATTTGGTCACAAAACTGGCCCTGGATTCCCCGCCTGAACAAGGGCGAAGTGAAGTCCACGGCCGCCCTGAGCAAGCTGTGTCCCGCTGGTTGCGCCGTGAAGGTGAAAACCTTGGGCGGCCTGCCGTATGCAGCCATTGGCAATACCGCCAACCCCATGAGCAAAGGCGGCGTTTGCCCGGTGTGTGCCGGTGGCGCCCAGCTCATGTACAGCCCCGCGCGTGTCGCCTCCCCCATGAAAAAGGTGGGAGAGGGCAAGTTCGAGGCCATCAAGTGGGAAGACGCGGAGGCCATGCTTGTTGAAAAGCTGACCGCCGTGAAGGGCCAGGAAGGCAAGCTCGCCGTCATCAGCGGCGACGAGACCGGCAGCGCCAACGATGTCTTCTCCGCCTTCGCCGCCGGCATGGGCAGCACGGGCTTCTACATGATGCCCGGCGAGATGTTGACCGCCACCAAGGGTGTGAAGCTCATGGGCGGCAACGGCCAGCCCGGCTTCGACATCGCTGGTGCGGACTTCGTGCTCATGATCGGCGCCGACGCCCTGGACAGCTGGGGCGCCACCGTTGCCAACCAGAAGGCCTTCGCCGCCACCCGCCCCACCGGCGGCGCGGCGACCGCCCAGTTCGTGTACGCCGGACCGGTGCTGAACAACACCGCCTCCGTCAGCGACAAGTGGGTCGCGGTCACCCCCACGGGTGCTTCCGCCTTCGCCCTGGGCCTGGCCAACCTGCTCATCGCGGCCGGGGCCGTCAGCTCCGCGCCGGACTTCGCCGACTACAAGGCGCTGGCCGCCAAGTTCACCCCGGAGGCCGTTGAGGCCGCCGCGGGCGTGAAGGCCGAGGTCCTCAAGGATCTCGCCGCCAAGCTCAAGGCCGCCAAGGCTCCGCTCGTCATCGCGGGCGCTTCCTTCGGCCAGGGCGCGGGCGCCGTGGACTTCTGCGCCGCCGCTTCCCTCAACGTCTTGCTCGGCCGCGTCAACGTGACCGGCGGCATGACCGTTCTGCCCACCGCTCCCAAGGCCCTCGCCGCCGCCATCGGCCGCGAGTCCGCCCTGGATGCGGGGAGCTTCCTCTCCGCCGTCGCCACCGGCAAGGCCACTCCGGCCGTGCTGATGGTGTACGAGGCCAACCCGGCCTTTGCGCTGCCCCAGGCTGGCGAGATGGCCAAGTCCCTTGGCAACATCGCCTTCAAGGTCTCCTTCAGCACCTACATGGACGAGACGGCCGCCATGGCCGACCTCATCCTGCCCGCGCCGCATCCTTACGAGCGCTTCGACGACGCCATGAATCCCTACGGTGTCGCCAAGCCCACGTACCTGGCCGGAAAGCCGGTGGTGAAGAAGCCCGTTGCCGACTGCAAGGACCCCGTTGACGTTCTGCTGGCCGCCGCCGGCAAGCTGGGCGTCTCCCTCGGGTTTGAAACCTACGCCGATGTCATCAAGGCCAAAGCCTCCGCGGTTGGTGCCGATCTCGACACCCTCACCGCCGGTGGCGCCTGGACCAGCGATGGCAAGGGTGGAAACCTGAGCCTGGGCGCCGCCGCCCTGGCCAAGGTGGCTCCGGCCGCCGCCGATCCCAAGACCCTGGCCGTTGCTCCGGTGACCCGTCAGGCCTTCGGTTCCGGCAGCCTTGCCACTCCGCCCGCCAACCTGCTCATCGTCCGCGAGGACGAGCTCACCGGCAAGGACCTTGTGGTGCGGATGAACGCCGCCACCGCCAAGGCCGCTGGCGTGACCCAGGGAGCGAAAGTGAAGCTGACCGCCGGTAGCGGCGAGCTCAAAGCCCGCATCAGCGTGAACGAAGGCGTGGCCGCCGGAACCGTGGCTGTGCCCATGGGCTTTGGCCGCAGCGCCTGGGACGAGTTCACCAAGGGCAAAGGCGATAACGTCTACAAGATCCTCACGGTGAGCGACGAAGCAGGCACGGGCCTGAAGGTGTGGGCTGGTTCCACCGTCACCGTCGCGAAGGGTTAGGGGGACAACAATGAAAGCCAAAGAATTCAACATCAAGTGGGGCATGGTCATCGACCTGGACAAATGCACGGGCTGCGGCGCGTGCATGACTGCCTGCCAGGTTGAGAACAACATCGCCCCCATGGTCGATTCGTCCAATAAGCTGCGCACCTTGAGCTGGATGCTTGTGTTCGAAATGTCGAACAAGAAGCCCTGCCCGGATGCCGAGATCGCCTACCTCCCCCGTCCCTGCATGCAGTGCGGCAACCCCGCCTGCGTGCCCGTGTGTCCCGTCGTGGCCACGGACAAGAACGAAGAGGGCGGCATCGTCAGCCAGATCTACCCTCGCTGCATCGGCTGCCGGTACTGCATGGCAGCCTGCCCGTACCATGCCCGCTACTTCAACTGGGAAGACCCCATTTTCCCGAAGGGCATGGAGAAGGCGCTCTCTCCCAGCACCTCCACCCGTCCTCGCGGCGTGGTTGAGAAGTGCAACTTCTGTCATACTCGTCTGCAGAACGCCAAGGACAAGGTCCGCATGGAAGGCGGCAACCCCGAGGCCCTGCCGGACGGCGCTTACATGCCCGCTTGTTCCGAGGTTTGCCCCACCGGTGCCATCACCTTCGGCGACCTGAAGAACCCCGAGCACAAGGTGCACGAGCTTGCCAAGAGTGAGAATGCGTTCCGTCTGCTCGAGAAGCTGGGCCTGGCTCCGCAGGTGTACTACATGAGCAAGCGCGAGTGGGTTCGCAAGCTGGGTGACAACTATGCCGCCACCGGTAAGCCCGGTGCCGAGAAGAAGCATTCTTAGGGGGCGCAAATGGATAGAGCACTCTTTCCCGAAGGCCTGGAGCGCTGCTCCTTCGGCAAATTCGCACTTTGGATGGGCTTCATCACGGCATTCTTCCTCTTTGGATTGTATGCCATGCTGCTCATCTTCGCGAAGGGCATCGTCGTCACTGGTCTGGACAATTACTTCGGATTCGGTCTGTGGATCACCTTCGACTTGGCGGTCATCGCCCTGGGCGCAGGCGCATTCTTCACCGGCTTCCTCAAGTACATCCTGAAAATCGACCAGCTGAAAAACATCATCAACCTGACGGTCATCGTCGGTTTCATCTGTTACTCGGGCGCCATGCTCGTTCTCACCATGGACATCGGCCAGCCGATCCGTGCGTGGTTCGGCTACTGGCACCCCAACGTCCACTCCATGCTCACGGAAGTCATCTTCTGCATCACCTGCTACTGCCTCGTGCTCGTCATCGAGTTCGTGCCCCTGGTTCTGGAGCAGAAGCAGCTGAACAAGATCCCCTTCCTGCACCACCTTGCCCACAACATGCACGTGAACATGGCTCTCTTCGCCGGCATCGGCGCGTTCCTGTCCACGTTCCACCAGGGTTCCCTGGGCGGCATGTACGGCGTGCTCATCGGCCGCCCGTATGCCTTCCGCGAAGGCTTCTTCATCTGGCCCTGGACGTTCTTCCTGTTCGTCCTCTCCGCCGTGGGCTGCGGACCGATCTTCACGGTCCTTTGCTGCACCTTCATGGAGAAGCTCACCGGCCGCAAGCTTGTTGACTTCAAGACCAAAGCCCTCATGGGCAAAATCGCCGGCACCATGCTCACCGTCTACATCTTCTTCAAGATTCTGGACACCTGGGCCTGGGCCAACAACTACCTGCCCAGCGTCGGCATGACCTTCGACCAGATGTTCTACGGCGTCATCTACGGCAAGTGGTTGATGTTCACCGAGATCATCCTCTGTGGTGTGGTTCCGGCCATCATGCTCATCACCCCGAGCATCCGCAACAACCCCACGCTGCTGTACACCGCAGGCATTCTGGACTGCATCGGCATCACCCTGAACCGCTACCTGTTCACGGTCCAGGCCATCGCCATCCCGCTCATGCCCTTCGACAACTGGCAGTTCTACGCCCCCAACTGGGCGGAATGGGCCACCTCCGGCATGATCGTCGCCTATGGCTTCCTGGTCATGAGCCTCTCCTACCGCTACCTGCCCGTCTTCCCGCAAGAGAAGATGCTCAACAAGTAGCACGGACCCATCGCGAGACGTTCAGAGCCCGGCCGCAAGGTCGGGCTCTTTTTTTGCGTCCGGCTATGTGCTTCGCCGCATTAAATGTGCCACGCTGGCTATGGCGCTGCGTCCCATTGCCCTGTGCCGATAGCGCACGCAGCCCTTCGGCCAGGCGTGCGGAGCAGCAGCCACACACCACAGGCGCGGCAACAGCAAAAAGCCCCTGCGTCCCTAGAGGCAGGGGGCCAATAGGCAGCGGGGGCTTGGTGGCAAACGGTCAGGTTCGGCTATTCAGGCTTGGAATCGGGCTTGGTGGGGGCCGAGCCGCCCGTGTCATCTTGCCCTGGAGTCTCCGGCTGTGCCGGACCCTTCGGCTCCCCCTTGTCCCCCCGGCGCACCACATCGCGCAGTCCCTGGACCAAATCGACCTTGGATTCGTATTCGCCGGTGCGGATGAGCCCCAGGACGCGCCTGAGCCAGTCCCTCAGGCGACTGAACTGCCCATTGGCGCGGCCAAGGCGCTCGAGGGCGCGTTCGTGCCGGGTGTGCAACCCCGCCACCAGCCTGCGGTACCAACGCCGCTTGCCCAGGGTGGAGTGCAGCCGCGCAAGGCCTGCCTCCAGCCCTGCCAGCCCCCGGTGCAGCCTGGGGTGATTGCGCAAGTGCGCCACAAGGCCGCCGAAGCCCTTCTCGCCCATGAATCGGCTGAAGTCGTCCATGTAGGTGTAGAACACCGGGGTGAGGTACAGGGTGACCACCTGGGAGAGCACCAGCCCGCCCACCACCACCAGGCCCAGGGGCCGCCGCGCTTGCGCGCCCGCGCCGAAGCCCAGGGCGATGGGCAGCGCGCCCATGATGGCGGCCATGGTGGTCATCATGATGGGCCGAAAGCGCACCAGCGAGCCCTCGAAGGCCGCATCCGCCGGGCTCATGCCTCGCTTCTCGGCGTCGATGGCAAAGTCCACCACCATGATGGCGTTCTTTTTCACGATGCCGATGAGCATGATGATGCCGACGAAACCATAGAGGTTGAGCTCCGCCCGGAAAGCCAGGAGCGAAAGCAGCCCGCCCATGGCCGCGGAGGGCAGGCCGGAGAGGATGGTGATGGGGTGGATGAAGCTCTCGTACAGGCAGCCCAGAATGATATAGATGACCACGATGGCCACGATGAGCAGGAAGCCCGCCGTGCCCATGGAGCCCTTGAAGGAGCTGGCCGTGCCTTCGAAGTTGGCGTTCACAGTGTCCGGCAGGGTGCGGTGGGCGGTGTCCTGCACGCGGGTCATGGCATCGCCCAGGGAAACGCCGGGCGCAAGGTCGAAGGAGATGGTGACCGACGGCAGCTGGCCGGAGTGGTTCACGGTGATGGGGCCGACGTCCTCGTCCATTTCCACCAGGGCGTCCAGGCGCACCAGCTTGCCGGATTTGCTGCGCACGTAAAGCATGGAGAGCGCCAGCGGGTTTTCCCGGTACTCCGGCAATAGCTCCAAAATAACCTTGTAGGTGTCATTCTCCGAGAAGATGGTGGAAACCTGCCGCGAGCCATAGGCGCTGTACAGCGCGGTCTCGATGGCGTCGGCGGTGACGCCCAGGGTGGAGGCCAGGTCGCGGTTGATCTTCATGTCCACCTGGGGCGCGTTCACCTGCAGGTCGGTGGTCACGTTGGCCAGCCCCTGCACCTTGGACAGGGCGGTCACCAGCTCGCCCGTGGCCTTGTACAGGGTGTCCGTGTCCGGGGAGAGCAGGGTGAACTGGTACAGGCCCTTGCTGGGCTTGCCGGTCATGCGGATCATGGGCGGGTTTTGCACAAAGGCCAGCAGCCCCGGCGAGGCTTGCAGCTTGGGCTGCAGGCGCGCCAGAACCTCATCCGCCGTGCTCTTGCGCTTGTCGCGCAGAAAGATGACCGTGTAGCCCTGGTTGGTGGTTCCCGTGCCCACCACCTGGATCACGTCGCGCACGTCCTTGTCCGCCAGGATGGGGGCGGTGAGGGAGCGCTGGGCCTTGCCCTGGTCGTCGAAGGAGATGCCCTGGGGTCCCTCCACGATGCCGAAAAGGTACCCCATGTCGTCGGAGGGCAAAAAGCCCTTGGGCACGATGACGAACAGCACGATGGTGAGCACGAAGAGCCCGCCGGAAGCCCACATGGTCTTGCGGCGGTGATCGAGCGCCAGGCGCAGGGTCTTCTTGTACCAGGCCAGCACCTTGTCAAACAGCGGGTCGGTGTGCTCCAGGTGGCTGCCGGACTTGAGCCAGCGGCTGCACAGCATGGGGGTGAGCGTGAGCGAGACCACGCCGGAGACCAGGATGGCGGCGGTGATGGTGACGGCGAATTCGTTCAGGATGCGGCCGATGATGCCGGGCATGAACAGGATGGGCACGAACACCACGGCCAGGGAAATGGTCATGGACAGGATGGTGGGGCCGATCTCCTTGGCGCCGTCCAGGGCGGCCTCCATGGGCATTTTGCCCATCTCCATGTGCCGCACCACGTTCTCCAGCATCACGATGGCGTCGTCCACCACAAAGCCCACGGCCAGGGTGAGGGCCATGAGCGAGAAGTTGTCCAGGGTGAAGTGCATGAACCACATCACCGCGAAGGTGGAGACGATGGAGAAGGGGATGGCTATGCCCGCGATGACCGTGCCGGGGATGTTGCGCAGGAACAGGAACACCACGAGCACCACCAGCGCCACGGCCAGGGCCAGGGTGAACTTCACGTCCTGCACGGACTCGTGGATGGGCGCGCTCATGTCGAAGGTGATGCGCAGGTCCACCGCGGCGGGCAGCTGGCGGCGGATCATGGGCAGCTGGGCCTTGATCTTGTCCACCACCTCGATGGTGTTGGAGCCGGGCTGGCGCTTGATGGCCAGGAAGATCGTCTGGTCGTGGTTGAGCCATGAGCCGGTTTTGACGCTGGCCGCGCTGGGCACGGCCTTGCCGATGTCTTCCACGCGCACGGGCATGCCGCCACGGTAGGCCACGATGACGGGGTTGTACTGCTCCGCGCGCTTCAGCTGGCCGTCGGCGTCCAGGGTGGTGGAAAAGTGCGGGCCGTCCAGGCTGCCCATGGGCAGGTTGACGTTCTCCGCCGCCACGGCGCTGGCGACTTCATCCAGCCCCAGGCCCATGGTGGCCAGCTTGCGCGGGTCCACCTGGATGCGCACGGCATATTTCTGCTCGCCGTAAATGGCCACCTGCGCCACGCCGGATATCATGGAAATGGTTTGGGTGACGAAGGTGGTGGCGTAGTCGTTCACCGTGGAAAGCGGCAGCGACTTGGAGCTGATGGCCATCCAGAGGATGGGCGAGTCCGCCGGGTTCACCTTCTCGAAGGTGGGCTCGTCGGTCATGGTGTTGGGCAGATTGCCGCGCGCCTTGGTTATGGCGGCCTGCACGTCCATGGCGGCCTTGTCTATGTCCTTGCCCAGCTCGAACATCAGGGTAACCTGGGTGAGGCCCGAGCTGCTGGTGGAGCTCATGGACTCCAGCCCGGCGATGGCCGAGAACTGGCGCTCCAGCGGGGCCGCCACGGAGGAGGCCATGGTCTTGGGGCTGGCGCCGGGCAGCACGGCCTTCACCTGGATGACCGGGAAGTCCACCGCGGGCAGGTAGCTCACGGGCAGGTTCACATAGCTGGCGATGCCAAAGAACAGCAGGCCCAGCATGACCAGGGTGGTCATGACCGGGCGGGTGATGAAGAGCCGGGTGTTCATGCGCCCCCCGCCCTATTCGCCCTTTTTGCCGGTGGCGTTGCTGCTCTGCGGTACCGCGGCTTGCTGGCCTGATTTGCCTGACCCGCTGTGCTCAGGCTCGGCTGGGTTCTGCGGAGCCACGGGCGCCCCGGGGAACAGGCGCAGGTGGCCTTCCACCACCAGGGTGTCGCCGGGGGCCACGCCCTTTTCAATCACGAACATGTCGCGCACGCGGAAGGCGGTGGTCACCGGGCGCAGCTCGGCCTTGCCGTCCACCACGGCGAAGACGAAGGTTCCCTGGGGGCCTGTTTGCACCGCGCGGGCGGGAACCATGACGGCGTTCGGCACGGTTTTGAGCACCAGCCCAACGGAGACGAACTGGCCGGGCCACAAGCGGGCCTCTGCGTTCTGGAACCGGGCCTTCATGCGCACCGTGCCGGTCCCGGTCTCCACCTGATTGTCCAGGAAGGTGAGCACCCCCACCTCCGGCTGGTCTTCCATGCCCGGCGCGGCGGCCTGAACGGTGATGGGCCCCTGGGCATAGTGCTTGCGGATCTCGCCCAGGTAGCGCTCCGGCAGGGCGAAGCTCACGTCCAGTGGGGTGGTGATGTTCACCACGGCCAGCAGGTCGTCCTTGTCCTTGATGAAGCTGCCCTCGTCGAACAGCGCGGCGCCGATGCGGCCGTCGATGGGCGAGGTGATGGTGTTGTAGCTGAGGTTCTGGCGGGCGATGGACGCCCCGGCCCCGCTGGCGCGCATGGCGTTCTTGGCGCGGGTGGCGGCGGTGGCCTTTTCCTCGTACATCTCGCGGCTGATGACCCCCTGCTGCACCAGAGTTTTGTACCGGCCCAGGTCGCGCTCCAGTTGCTCGTAGTCGGCCCTGTCGCGCGCAAGGGTGGCCCCGGCCTGCTGCTCGGTGTAGGCGTTCACGGCGGGGTCGATGGTGAACAGCACCTCCCCGGCCTTCACCAGGCTGCCCTCGGTGAAGTGCACCTTCTTGATGTTGGCGGCGAACTTGCTTTTGATGTTGACGGAAACCGAGGCCCTGATGGTGCCCACGGTGGAGAGGATGTAGGGGGCTTTTTGGGTGACAGCCTGGGCGGTGACCACGGGGGCGGGCCGGTGGCCGCTTTTCTTTTCCCGGCCGCAACCGGTGGCAACCAGGGTAAGCGCGATGATGCTGCTGACAAGAAAAGTGTGGAATGAAAGGCGCATGTTTAGCTCCCCGCATTATTTTAAACAAGCGTTTAACATGGCCTGTAATGCTTGGCAACGCCCATGATATATGCCGGGGAGAATATTGTCACGGCTTGGGCGTCCTTCGCGCCAGGGTGCGCCAGGGTGGTCCAGGGTGGTCCAGGGCGGTCCAGGCTGGACCGGCACGGCTGGTTCCCACACGTCTTGACCTTGGGCGGCGCGCGGGAGATAGTGCCGACGTCGGGGCCATGTCTCGGCGTCATCCTGTAAACATCCCCAGAGGTGCCCATGCCCCTTGCTTCCCCGGCCGCCCTGGCCGGGCTCATAGACCACACCATGCTGCGGCCGGACGCCACCCGCGGGGACATAGAGACCCTCTGCGCCGAGGCCGTGCGCCACGCTTTCAAGGCCGTGTGCGTGAACCCCAGCCGCTTGCCCCTGGCCGTGGAGCTGCTGCGCGGGCACGGCCCGCTGGCCATCACCGTGTGCGGCTTTCCCCTGGGCGCGGCGCAAACGGCCAGCAAGGTGCGCGAGGCCGCCCTGGCCGTGGAGCAGGGCGCGGCCGAGGTGGACATGGTGCTGAACCTCGGCGCGCTGAAGGACGGCAACGCCGAGCTGGTGCGCCGCGACATCGCCGAGGTGGTGCGCGCCTGCGGGGCCGCCGCCGTGAAGGTTATTTTGGAAACCTGCCTGCTCACCGATGCCGAGAAGGAGCTGGCCTGCCGCCTGGCCGTGGAGGCTGGCGCGGCCTTTGTCAAAACAAGCACGGGCTTTGCCAAGGGCGGAGCCACCGAGGCGGACCTGCGGCTCATGCGCCGTGTGGTGGGCCCCGGCATCGGGGTGAAGGCCAGCGGGGGCATCCGCACACAGGAAGACGCCCTGCGCATGCTTGCCGCCGGGGCGGACAGAATCGGCGCCTCCGCGTCGGTGCACATCATCCAGGGGGCGGCATGAGCGGCGTAAACATCATGGACATTCAGCGCGGCGAGGACATCGAGGCCGAGTCCCTGCGCATCATCGACAGCGAGGTGCCGGAGCCCCGGCCCTACCAGGGCGCGCAGTGGCAGGTGGTGCGGCGCATGATCCACACCACGGCGGATTTTGAGCTGCTGAAGCTGGTGCGCTTCCATCCGGAGGCCATAGAGGCCGGGCTGCGTGCGCTTGCCTCGGGCTGCACCCTTGTTTCTGATACGGAGATGGCCCGCGCGGGCATGCCGGAGCGCAGGCTGGCCCCCCTGGGCTGCACGGTGCGCTGCCTGATGCGCGACCCGGAGGTCATGGCCCTGTCCCAGGCCCAGGGCACCACCCGGGCGCGGGCTGCGGTGGACTACGCCGTGGAGCGCCTGAGCCCGGCCCCGGCCATTTACGTCATCGGCAACGCGCCCACGGCGCTGCTGCGCCTGCTGGAGCATGTGGAAGCCGGACGCGCCAACCCGGCGCTCATCGTGGGCATGCCGGTGGGCTTCGTCAACGCGGCGGAGTCTAAGGCCCTGCTGCTGGCGCAAGCGGCCATTCCGTACATCGCCATAGAGGGCCGCAAGGGCGGCTCCGCCCTGGCCGCCTGCGCCGTTAATGCCCTGGCCGAAATCGCCCTGGCCGAAATCGCCCCGAAAGGAAAGGCCCCGGCCGGGCAAGAAGGAGAAGCGAAATGAACCTGCGCCTGACCACCATCACCCTCGGCGTGGCCGATTTGCCCCGCGCCCGCGCCTTTTACGAACAGGGCCTGGGGCTCAAGCCCTCCAGCGCCAGCTGTGAGCAGATCGCCTTCTACCCCTGCGGCCCGGCGGTGCTGGCCCTGTACCCGCGCACGGCCTTGGCCGAGGACGCCGCGCTGCCAGCGGACAAGGCGGGCGATCCCGCCCTGTTCGACGGCATGGCCCTGGCCTGCAACTGCGCCAGCCGCGAGGAGGTCGACGCGCTGCTGGCGCGGGCGGTCGCCGCGGGCGCACGCCTGGCTAAGCCCGCGCAGGAAGCCTTCTGGGGTGGCTATTCGGGCTACTTCGAGGACCTGGACGGCCATTTGTGGGAGGCCGTGCTCGTGCCGCAATTTTCCCTGAACGCCCAGGGCGGGCTGGCCCTGCCGGAGTAAGCCATGAAGCGCATGCTGCATGCATTCGCCATCGCCGTGTTGTTGACGGGCCTGGGCGCCTGCGCCGGGCGCGGGGCCGGGGCGGAGCCTGCGCCGGCCCAGATCAAACATGGGGGCGACCAGTTCCAGCTCAGTGGCGACCAGCTGCTCCTGGTGCTGGCCGAAGGCTGGAACGCCACCAGCGGCGAGCTGCGCTCCTACGAGCGCGCCGGGGCTGGCTGGACCCTGGTGAGCGGCCCCCACAGCGTGAGCCTTGGCCGCAAGGGCCTGGCCTGGGGCGCGGGCCTGCATGGCGGAGGCCCGGTAGAGGCAATGACCCAGCCCACAAGCCTGATGGAAAAGCGCGAGGGCGATGGGCGCGCGCCCGCAGGGGCCTTCGCCCTGGGCGAGGGCTTCGCCTACGAGCCCGCCAAGGCCGGAGCGGTGAAGCTGCCCCTGCTGCGGGCGGACGCGGACTTGCTGTGCGTGGACGACGGCGCCTCGGTCCACTACAACGCCTTTGTGCGCAAGCCCGCCGCCAAGGTGGACTGGACCAGCGCCGAGGACATGCTGCGCCCGGACGGCCAGTACCGGTTCGGCGTGCTGGTGCGGCACAACATGGCCCCCGTGCGGCCCGGCGGCGGCTCCTGCATCTTTATGCACATCTGGCTGGGCCAGGGCCGCGGCACCGCCGGGTGCACCAGCATGGCCCCGGAGAACATGCTGGCGCTGCTGCGCTGGATCGACGCCAGCCGCCAGCCCACGCTGGTGCAGCTGCCCGTGGCGGAATACCTGCGGTTGCGGGCGGCCTGGGCGCTGCCGAGCATTGAAACTGGCGCTGCCTCTCCGGCTGCTGCCGGGAGGGCGAAATGACGCAGGCCGAAAGTGCGGCCGGGGCCATCGCCCTGGCCATCATCGACATGCAGAACGACTTTGTGCTGCCGGGGGCGCCAGCCTGCGTGGCCGGGGCCCAGGCCAGCGTGCCCGTCGTCCGGCGGCTGCTGGACCAGGCGCGCGCGGCGGGCTGGCCGGTGTTCCACATCACCCGGGAGCACAGCCAGGACGGCAGCGATGTGGAGCTGTTCCGCCGTGACATGTTCGCCCGGGGCAAGGGCGTGTGCCGGGCGGGAACGCCAGGGGCGGACATCGTGCCGGAGCTGGCCCCGCTGCCTGGGGAGCGCCGGATCATCAAGCGGCGGTTCAGCGCCTTTTTCGGCACGGAGTTCGACCTTGTGCTGCGCCGCCTGGGCGTGGGCACCCTGGTGCTGGCGGGCACCCAGTACCCCAACTGCGTGCGCGGCACGGCGGTGGACGCCATGAGCCGCGACTACCGCGTCCTCGTCGTCACCGACGCCTGCTCCGCCCAGTCGGAGGAGGTGGCGCGGGCCAACATTTACGATATGGGCGGCATGGGCATACGCTGCCTGCCCCTTGCGGAACTCTCCACGGCGCTGTAGCCGCGCCCGGAACAGAAAGGACACATCCCATGCGCGACATCGCCAAATTCATCGTCGGCTTCCAGCGGTTCCAGCAGAACTTTTTCTGCAAGGAGGCCGGGGTGTTCGAGTACCTCAAGAACGCCCAGAAGCCGCGTGTGCTCATGGTCGGCTGCTCCGACTCCCGCGTGGACCCGGCCATCCTCACCGACTGCGCGCCGGGCGAGATCTTCGTGGTGCGCAACGTGGGCAACCTCGTGCCGCCCTTTGAGGACGACAGCGCCTACCACGGCGTTTCCGCGGCTGTGGAATACGCCGTGCAGAACCTGGAGGTGGAGCACGTCATCGTCATGGGCCACTGCCGCTGCGGGGGCATCAGCCGCCTCATGGACGACATGCGCCCCGGCAAGGACGACATCTTCGTCACCCGCTGGGTGCAGATAGCGGCCAGGGCCAGGGAGCGCGTGCTGGAGGAGCTGAAGGACAAGCCCCGGCACATGCAGGAGATGGCCTGCGAACAGGCGTCCATCCTCGTCTCCCTGGAAAACCTGCTCACCTTCCCCTTTGTGCGCGCGCGCGTGGAGGCGGGCAAGCTGACCTTGCACGGCTGGTACTTCGACATGGACCATGGCGACCTGCTGAGCTACCTGCCGGAGACGGGGCAGTTCGAGCCGCTGGTTCCCGTTTGCGAGAAGATCTAGCCTGTGTGCGAAAAGCTCTAGCCTGTGTGCGAAAAGATTTAGCCCGGCTGCCGTAACAGCCGCAAAAAAGCCCGCAGGATGCGACTCCTCCGGGCTTTTTCACGCCGTTTGCCTGCGCGTAAGTTTCCTACACGTAATTGGCCAGCTTCTTCTCGATCATGATGGCCAGGATGGTGCGGTCGGTTTCCACCATGCCCTGGGTAGACAGCTGGCCCACGTTGCGCATGGTCTGCTCCGGCGATTCGGCGATGATGCCGTCGGTGGCGCGCACGCGCATGCCGTGCAGGGAAAACAGCGCGGACTGCACGGCGGTTCCGGCCGCTGTGGCCAGCTTCAGCGCGCAGCCAGCCTTGGCCCCGTCGCAGATGACGCCCGCCAGGTCCTCGATGAGGATCTTGATGGCCCCGGCGATGTGGTGCAGGTCGCCGCCGAGCAGGGCGGCGATGCCTGCGGTGGCCCCGGCCCCGGCCGCCACGGAGCAACCGCACACGGCGGAGAGCCTGCCCGTGTGGGCCTTCACCGAGGCGGTGACGATGTGCGACAGGCCGATGGCGCGCAGGGCGTCCTCCCGGCTGCACTCCAAAAAGTCCTTCACGGCCCAGATGGGCAGCACGGCGGTGAGGCCGTGGTTGCCGCTGCCAGCGGAGCTCATGGCCGGGAGCTTTACGCCGTCCATGCGGGCGTCCGCCGCGGCGGAGGTGAGCATGCGCGCGGCCAGGTCCATGTCGCGGGCGATGAGCTTTTGCCGCGCCAGGCGCTCGAAGGTTTTGCCCACGCCCAGGCCGCAGCCGGTCTTGAGGCCGTGCTCGGCCAGGCGGGTGTTGTGGCGCACGCCCTCCTCCAAAAAGGCCATGTCCTCGGCGTCCAGCTGGTCCACCAGCAGCAGCAGGTCCGCCAGGGGCAGCCCGCGCAGCCACTCTTCCAGCTCGGCCATGACGCTGCCGCCCCCCGGCCCCTTGCCGGAGATGAGCGGGCTGTTGGTAACCGGGACGCCGTCCAGGGCCATGGAGACGATGGCGTCGTGCTGGCCCTCCACCACGGCCTCGGCGGCGTGCCCGCCACGGTGGGCCACGGCGCGGATGTGCAGGCCACGGCGGTCGGCCAGCAGGTTCAGGGCCACGCGGCCCTGGCGCAGCAGCTCCTTGGCGGCCTCCACCACGGCATCGGTCACGGGGTCCAGCACCTCCAGGCCCAGGGCGGGGTTGCCGCCCAACGCGCCCAGGGCGGCGGCGGTGTCCAGCCCGTGCAGGCCGCCGGTGCCGGGAATGCTGACGGCCAGGCCATTTTTATACACGTTGGGGTCCACCCACACTT
>JAVBYL010000023.1 GCA_030824035.1 Humidesulfovibrio sp. | reverse complement strand
AAGCCGGAGCGGTCCTTGAGGGACTCGAAGACGCTGTGGGCGTTTGCCTCATCGCACACATGGCGCAGGCCCACATTTGCCGCGTTGGACACGGGCACCATGAGGGTCACGGAATTGCTGAGGATGCGCACGATGTAGTAATCCGCCGTCATCCCACCAATCACCTGCGACTGGATACGTTCAATCTGGCCGACACCCTGAGCGGGGTAGACCACCAACTCGTTGATCTGAAACACTGAGGCTCCTTCCGAAAGACCTGGACACACTACCGAGGAATGCAAACTCTACCTCATTCCCTTGGAAGTGTCCATCTCCGGAACAGTCTGGGCCGCTGGGGCCCAAACGAAGGAATTGACGACCTGCGTGGCCTCGGAAAGCCCGCGCCGGAACAAAAGCCCGATCCCTTTGAAGGCCGCCGCGCACACGGCCTCAACCCCGGGCATTTCGGCGGCGCTGAAGTTTTCCAGCACCCAGCCGACCACCTGTGAGGAGTGCTCCGGTCGGCCGATGCCGAGGCGGAGGCGGAGGAAATCGACGCTGCCGAGATGCTCGGCGATGGAGTCGATGCCCTTGTGGCCATTGGATCCGCCGCTGCGCTTCAGCCGCATGCGGCCCACGGGCAAATCGAGCTCATCATGCAGCACCAGCACTTCAGTGGGACCTATGCCGTGGCGGCCGCAAATTCTGGCCACGGCCTTGCCCGAGAGGTTCATGTAGGTCATGGGCTTGGCCAACAGGCACGAGCTGCCGCCGATTACGCAACGCCAAAGCTGGAAATCGCCCTCGCGCTGCAGCACCTCTAGATGCATGCTCTTGCGGCTGGCAGCAGCCTCAAGGATGGCATCCACGGCGAGGAAGCCGAAGTTGTGGCGGGTGCGTTCGTATTCCGGCCCCGGATTGCCAAGCCCGACGATGAGTCCTACGGAATCCATGAGTGCGGTGTCCTGGTGAGGCGTGCACCCCCGGCAAAGTCGCCAGGGACAGAAAAGAGACACGGGGGACCCTGGGGCCCCCCGTTCCTGGCCCGTTGGCCAAAATACACACCCCGAAGGGTGGTGGTCTTACTTGCCTTCTTCCTTGGCGTCGGTCTCAGCTTCCTTGGCAACAACACCGACGACGGCGTAGTTGTCTTCGAAGATGGCGCGAACGCCCGCGGGCAGCTTCACTTCATCGATGTGCATGTTCACGCCGATGTCGAGGTCGGTGACGTCGATGATGATCTTCTCAGGCACGTCGAGGGGCTTGCAGATGACTTCCAGCGAATCGCGGAAGATCTCCAGCTGGCCGCCCATGATCAGGCCCTTGGCCTTGCCTTCCACAACCACGCGCACGTCAACCTTGATCTCGCGGTCCAGGTCGACGCCGTAGAAGTCCACGTGGATGGGGGTGGACTTGAGGGGGTCGAACTTCATGTCCCAGATGAGGGAGGGCAGAGACTCAGTCTTGCCGCCAGTCTCCAGTTCCAGATGGAACACGCGGGAGCTGCCGAGCTTATTGTGCAGCTTGGTCAGAGGCAGCATCTCCACCTGAACCGGGATGTTCTTGCCTTCCTGGTTGTAGTAGATGCCCGGAATGAGGTTCTGGGTGCGCATGCGACGGCAGAAGCCCTTGCCTTTCTCGGCGCGCTCGCGCACGCTCAACGTCATCATTTCAGCCATGTCGTTATCTCCTTTCTGGAACGAGCCGCCCCTGGGCAGCCCGAAATACTTTTATACGAAAAGCACGCTCACGGAGCTCTCTCCGTGGACATTCTCTATGGCCCGGGACAGGATTCCCGACACAGACAGCGTTTTGATCTTCTGGCACGCCTTTTTGCGCGCGTCCAGAGGAATGGTGTCCGTGACGAGGATTTGCGAAAAAACGGATTTCTCAATGCGCTCGATGGCCGGGCCGGACAACACCGGATGGGTGGCGCAGGCCAGGATCTCGCGGGCGCCGTTGTCGGCCAGAACCTGCCCGGCGGCGCACATGGTGCCGGCGGTGTCCACCATGTCGTCCAGGACGATGGCGATCTTGCCCTTCACCTCGCCGATGAGGTGCATGGCCTTGGCCTGGTTCGGGGCGTCGCGGCGCTTGTCGACGATGGCGAGACCGGCGTCCATGCGCTTGGCGTAAGCGCGGGCGCGCTCAACGCCGCCGGCGTCGGGGGAGACGATGACCTTCTCGCCTTCCATCTTGCGCAGATAGTCGAGGAAGACCGGCGCGGCGTACAGGTTGTCCACAGGGCAGTTGAAGAAGCCCTGGATCTGCCCGGCGTGCAGGTCGATGGTCAGCAGGCGGTGCATGCCAGCCACGGAGAGGAAGTCCGCCACAACCTTGGCGCTGATGGGCACGCGCGGGGCGACCTTGCGGTCCTGGCGGGCATAGCCGTAGTAGGGAACCACGGCGGTGATGCGGCGGGCGCTGGCGCGCTTGAGCGCATCGATCATCAGGCACAGCTCCATGAGGTGAAAGTTCACCGGGGAGCAGGTGGGCTGCACGACGAAAACATCGTCTCCGCGCACGTTGTCCGCAATTTCGATGCGGATTTCGCCATCGCTGAAGGTCTCGCGCAACACAGGGGTCAGTCGGCAGCCCATGTGTCCGCAAATGGCCTCAGCAAGCTCAACGTTGGCGGAGCCGCTCAGAATCTTCAGATCGCTGTTTCCAGACATGTGCTCAACCTTGCAAATTTTGATGGCTGGGGTGGAAGGACTCGAACCCTCGAATAACGGGACCAAAACCCGTCGCCTTACCGCTTGGCCACACCCCAATGTTTCAGGGCCGCGCTGTGAACGGGCAAACCATTTGACCGTTGCAACGTCTGGGCAGCATTGTTCGCCGCAAGTTCGTCTCGGAACAAGGCAAAGACGCTTGCTCCGCTTCCGCTCATGGCGGCGCAGGCCGCACCCTGCTGAATCAACTGTTCCTTGATGCGGCGCAGGACAGGGTGAGCCTGGAAAACAACACTCTCAAAATCATTCTGAATCACTACGGGCAAAAGGGAAATTCGTCTCTTATGCGTGGTTTCTAGACTTGTCAAGAACTCTTGACACGGAATCCGCACAGCGTCCAGGCAAAGGCTGTCCCATTGGCCAAAGGCCCAGGGCGTGGCGATGTGTATTTCCGGGCAAAC
>JAVBYL010000247.1 GCA_030824035.1 Humidesulfovibrio sp. | reverse complement strand
TTGCCCAGCTCCACGGCGGGCTGGTCCACGGGGTTGATGCCCATGAGCCACCCGGTGAGCAGCGTGGCCGCGCCCAGCAGGGCCATCATCTTGCCCGCTGCGTGGGCGTCGTCGCAGCCCAGGCGCAGGGCCACCAGCGGCACGGCGTTTTGGCACAGGGCCATGCGCGTGCCCAGGGCCTCTGCGGGCAGCAGCTCGCCAAAGCGCTTGCCCTGCAGGTAGTCGAAGATGGCGGGCATGTCCGCCGGGAAGGCCGGGCCCTCCGCCCCCTGAGCCGAGGGCGCGCGCTCCACGAACAGGCAGGCCTTGTTGCGCGGGCCGTCCAGGAACATCTGGTTCACGCTGTGCTGGTCCGTTACGCCCACGGCCGGGATGGGCTGGCTGCCCTGGCCGTCCTTGCCCAGGCTTTCGGCCCAGAGCTGCGCGAACCAGTCGGCGAAGCAGGCCCACTGCGGGATGTAGAAAAAGGTGATGAGCTCGCTGTAGCCAGCGTCCATGAGGGCCTTGCCCCACACGGCGAACTCGAAGGACGGATGCGCGGCGAGCTTTTCGGCGTTGAGCCTGGGGTCGGCCAGGGGCGCGGCCACGCTTTGGAACCCGCGCACCAGCGCCCGCCAGTCCATGCCCAGGAACGCGGCGGGAACCAGCCCCACGGCGGAGAGCGCGGAGTAGCGGCCGCCCAGGTTGTCCGGCACGGGCAGGGTGCGGATGCCGAAGCTGGTGGCCTCCTCGCGCAGGTAGCCCTTGTTCTCGTCGGTGTTCAGCAGCAGGTGGTCCTTCCAGCGCTCCGGCAGGGCCTTTTGCAGCCACTGCTTCACCAGGAAGTACTGGCCGATGGTCTCGATGGTGTCGCCGGACTTGCTGACCACATAGACCAGCGTTGTTGCCGCAGGCAGGCGGCTCAGGTGCGCCGCCAGCAGCTTGGGATCGACGTTGTCCAGAATCCACAGGCTTTTGCCCGTGTGGCCCGGCAGGTCCTGCCCGGGGGCGAAGGCCTTTTGCAGCGCCCGCGCACCCAGGGCGGAGCCGCCGATGCCCAGCAGCAGCATGTGGTCGAAGTGACCGAGGTAGTCGGCCTCCAGGCTCGCCAGCTCCTGCTCCAGGGCGGGCATGAAGGGCGTGGCCAAAAAGGGCAGCCTGCCCGCCGCAACCTCGCCCGCCAGCTTGGCCGCCAGCTCCCCGGCGCGGCTGCGCAGGGCGGTGGAGGTGGGGAGCCGGTCCCAGGATGCGTTTGTCCAGTCCAGAATGTCCTGAGCGCGGGTGCATGCGGTCACGGGAACCCCCTTTCGGGCTTGTCGGGTTGCTGGCGCGGGCGCGCCTGGAGCTTGCCGTGGCCGTTATTTCTTCATGCTGGCCAAAACCTTGCCGACCTTGTCCAGGGCGCTGACGAGAACCTCGTCGGCCACGGCGTAGGAGAACCGCACGCAGCGGTCGTCGCCGAAGGCGCTGCCCGGAACCAGGGCCACGCCCGCCTCCTCCAAAAACTTGGTGCACAGCGCGGCGGAGTCCGGGGTCTGCTCGTTGTAGTAGCTGTCCACCACGGGGAACAGGTAGAACGCGCCGTCCGGCTTGGGGCAGGTGACGCCCGGCCAGGAGGTGATGATGGCGTGGGCCAGGTCGCGGCGGCGCACAAAGGCCGTCTTCATCTCGTCCACCAGGTCCCAGGGGCCGGTGAGGGCGGCGATGGCGGCCTTCTGCGTGATGCTGTTGATGTTGGAGGTGCTTTGGCCCTGGATTTTGGCGCAGGCCTTCACCAAATCGGCGTGGCCAAGCATCCAGCCCATGCGCCAGCCCGTCATGCAGAAGCTCTTGGACAGCGCGCCGATGATGGCCACGTGCTCCGGGTGCTTTTGCCAAAAGGGCGCCAGGGTGCTGGGCTTGGCCGGGTCGTACACCAGGCGGTCGTACACTTCGTCGGAAATAATAAAGATGCCGCGCGCCTTGGCCCAGCGGGCGATCTCGTCCAGGGCCTCCTGCGGGTAGTGGCAGCCCGTGGGGTTGCTGGGGGTGTTCAGCATCAGCACCGTGGTGCGCGGGGTGCAGGCGGACTCCAGGTCGCGCACGGAGACGAGGAAGCCGTTCTCCGGGGTGCTGGGCACGATGACGGGCACGCCCTCGGCCAGCTCGACCATGGGGGGGTAGCTCACCCAGTAGGGCGCGGGGATGAGCACCTCGTCGCCGGGGTTGAGCAGGGCCTGCAGCAGGTTGTACAGCGCCTGCTTGCCGCCGGTGCTGGCTATGGCGTTTTCCGCCCCGGCGCACACGCCGTAGAACTGGCCGTAATACCCGGCAATGGCGGCGCGCAGGTCCGGAATGCCCGGCACCGGGGTGTAGCGGGTGAAGCCGTCGTCGATGGCCTTCTTGGCGGCATCGCGCACGTGTTGCGGCGTGCCGAAGTCCGGCTCGCCCACGGCAAGGCTGACGATGTCGCGGCCCTGGGCTTTCAGCTCCTGGGCTTTGGCGTTCACGGCCAGGGTGGCCGAGGGCTTGAGCTTCTTGAGTCTGTCGGAGATGCGCATGATGGATCCATCCGTTTGGCGTGTGTATGGGAGGGGGCGAGTCCACCAAGAGCCGTCCCCGCACTTCTTCTAGAGCAAAACCGGGCGCAGGTAAACGGGGGAGGCGGGCCAACGGGGAGGAGCGGGAAGCCCTGGCCCCTTGTGCCGACCTGATGCGAAAGGCAAAAAAAAGTGGCCGGAGCGTCGACAAAACAAATCAGGCCGTGCTATATGTGAGTCAAGTGTAAAAGAGGCGTTCCCCAGCCGGGCGTTCCGCCCGGAGCAGTAGAACAAGGAGAATGCATCATGGAAGACATTCATAGCAATACCGAACGGATGAGCGCGGAAATGCGTGAGATCATGCTCCACTCCCGGGCGCTTATCGAGGCCACGGGCGGCGAGCTGGACGAGCAGGTGAAGAAGGCCCGCAAGGCCCTGGAGGAAGCCCTTTCCACGGCCAAGGACCGCTACGGCGAATATGGCCACAAGCTGCTGGACACCTGCCGCAGCGCCGCCACGGACGCGGACAAGCTCGTGAAGGAAAAGCCCTACTACGCCATCGGCGGAACCTTCATCGTGGGCCTGCTGCTCGGCTGGGTCCTGTCGAGGAAGTAGCATG
>JAVBYL010000378.1 GCA_030824035.1 Humidesulfovibrio sp. | reverse complement strand
CTCATGAGCAGCGCGCTCCAATACATCCACGACTGGCGCGGAACCCTGGCCACCCTCGCCGGTTTGCGGCCCAGGCATATCTACATCAGCCGCCTGCCCATCCACAGCCGGGGAACCGTGGCCGTGCGCCAGTGCAACGCCCTGGCCGAGTCCGAATGGCCCTGGCACTGGCTGTTCAGCGCGCGGGAGCTGGACGAGGCCATGGAGAGCGGCGGCTACGCGTTCACCTTCGACATGTTCATCCGCGACATAACCCATGAGGTGCGGGACGCCGACCCCGCCCTTGGGGACTGCGCGCTGCGGGTGCGGCACTACACCCCCGCCGGGCGCGGCAGCCTCCCCTAAGCCCACACTCCGGCCACGGCCTCGCCGCAGCTGGGGCAGTGGCCTTGCTTCAGGCTGGCGCCGGTGATGTGGAAGCCCTCGCGCTCCAGCACCGCCACCCCGCAGCCGGGGCAGTGCGTGTCGCCGTAGCCGGGGCCCAGCATGTTGCCGATGTAGACGTACCGGAGCCCGGCGGCCTGCCCGGCCTCCCGCGCGCCCAGGAGCGTGGCCTGCGGGGTGCTGGGTCGGTCGAGCATCTTGTAGTCCGGGTGGAAGCGCGAGAGGTGCCAGGGCGTGTCCGCCCCCAGCTCGCCCGCTATGAACCCGGCCATGTCCGCCAGCTCCCGGGGCGAGTCGTTGAGGCCGGGGATGAGCAGGGTGGTGACCTCCAGCCACCAGCCCAGCTGGCGCATCCGCTTCATGTTGCGCAGCACCGGGGCCAGCTTGGCTCCGCAGATGTCCTGGTAAAAGCCCTCGGTGAAGGCCTTCAGGTCGACATTGGCGGCCTGGATGAGCCCCGTGTCCGCCGGGCCGCAGGTGTCCAGGCACTCCGGGCTCATGAAGCCGTTGGTGACGAGGATGTTCCGTAGGCCCCGGGCGCGCGCCAGTCGGGCGGTGTCTTCCACCAGCTCAAAAAACACCGTGGGCTCGGAGTAGGTGTAGGAGTGCTGCGGCAGCCGCTTTGCTCCGCGGCGGAGACGAGGTCCGCCGGTTCGGCCCGGTTGCCCGCCACGGGGTGGCCCAGGCGCGGCGGTTGGGACAGGGAGGCGTTTTGGCAAAACCGGCAGCTGAGGTTGCAGCCCATGGTGCCGAAGGAGAAGGTGCGCGTGTCGGGCAAAAAGTGGTACAGCGGCTTTTTTTCCACCGGGTCCAGGTTTTGGGCGGCGGGGTAGGCGTACACCAGGGTTTTCAGCGCGCCGGTTCCGCCCTCTGGGTGGTTTTCCCGCACGCCGCACAGTCCGCGTTCCCCGGGCTCGATGCGGCAGAAGTGGCTGCAAAGGCGGCATTGCACCACGCCGTCCTTAAGGGGCTTCCACAGCCGGGCCTCGTGGCATGCGCTCATGGCCGTAACCTCCTGTGCGTTACGTGAAGTTCAAAATCACCGAGAACGCCCCAAAGCTCGCCCACACGGGCATGCCGGGGCGCAGGGCAAGCCCGCGCGCGCTTTGCGCGGTGATGACGGCGGCCAAGCGTGTGCCGTCGGCCAGTTCCACCACCACCTCCGCCGCCACGTCGTCCTCGGCGCTGTCGCCCATGACAACGCGGCGCACCGTGGCGGGGTAGCGGTTGGCCGCCGAGGAGGCGGGCTCGACCGCGCCGGCGCTGATCTGCACCCAGGGGGCCTTGATGTCCGCCGTGGCCAGCACGCCGGGGGCAATGCCCAGGCGCTCCACGCTCTCGCGTGTGACCACGCTGTACACCTTGAACCCGCCCAGGCTGGTCAGCTCGATCTCGCTCACCACGGCGCAGCTTTTTACGCGGGTGATTTGACCGGAGAAGCGGTTGCGCGCGCTGGTTTTGCGGCGTTCTTCGCGCTTCAGGTAGTCCTCCAGAATGCGCCCGGCCTCGGCCTCGGTGTAGTCGGAGAACGCGGCGGTGAGGTCGGCCGAGGATTGGCCCAGCAGGCGCTGCACGATGGGCAGGGGCACATCCTGGCGCATGAGTTGGCGGGCGCGTGTGCGCCGGAGCACGCTGGGGCTGGCCAGCTCGCGGGGGATGCCCGCCTCGTGGGCGCGCTCGTAAAATTTGCGGCGCACGTGGCCCTGGTCCATGTCGAACAGGGTGGCGGCCCCGCCCGCCAGGCTGGCCATGAGCTCCGCATCGGCCAGTGCCACCCGCAGGGCCTCCACCACATCCGTGGGCAGGGGCACCTCCCGCGCGCCAAAGCGCACGGCGGGCCGGTCCTGGTCCAGGGCCAGGTCGCGGGTGGGGTTCAGGCCCAGCACCTCGCCCAGGCGCGCGCCGGTGGAGCGCAAAAGCAGAAAGATGAGCCGCAGCCGCTGCCTGGAGAATCGGTCGGCCTGGCGGCGGGAGGCCTCCGCCCAGAGGCGGAAGGACCTCTCCAGGGCGGTGAGCTGCACCTGGTCCAGGCCGCGCGCCTCGGCGGCGGCTTCCGGCTGGCCGGGGGTGTCCGCCTGTATGGCGTTGGCGGCATGGGCATTGCGTGTGGGCCGGGTCATGGTCCTCCCAGGTGCGTGGAGGTTGTTTGATTCTGTGGACATCTTATGGCGAAAGTGCGGCCCTGCCAAGTGCCGGGGGCAGGAGTTTTCGTGACAGCGCCAGGGGAATGAAAAATATTTGATGACAAATTTGTTTCGGTGGTCTATTCTGGTGTCACTTGAACTTGTAAAAACGTGTGAGTGCTCCCCGTGTCCCTCAATGGTTTGCAGAGGAGGCCCCCATGCTCTTTCAGGTCGCAGGCATCGAAGTACAGCCCTGGGTTCCCCCGCTTGTCTCGCTGGTCATCTCGTTCTTCACCTCCATGGGCGGCGTTTCCGGCGCGTTTTTGCTTCTGCCGTTCCAAATGAGCGTGCTGGGCTACGTGAACCCTTCCGTCAGCTCCACCAACCAGTTCTATAACATCGTGGCCATCCCCAGCGGGGTGTGGCGCTTCATCCGCGAGGGCCGCATGGTCTGGCCGCTCACCTGGGTGGTCATTGTGGGCACGCTGCCCGGCGTGTTCATCGGGGCCTTCCTGCGGGTGCAATACCTGCCGGACGCCAAGAATTTCAAGCTCTTCGTGGCTTGCGTGCTGCTGTACATCGGCGTGCGCATGGTGCGCGATCTCATGAAGCAGATGAAG
>JAVBYL010000200.1 GCA_030824035.1 Humidesulfovibrio sp. | reverse complement strand
AGCATGCCGAAGCAAACGGCTGAAATGATGGCGTATGCGACCCCTTTGGCCAAGGCTGCCCCCGTGTGGTTGATGCAGAGAGAGGGCTACGCCAAGGCGCCTGGGGTTGCAAGGGCAAAGCTCAGAGATCTGTCGCCAAGGTGTACGTCAGCAGCACAGGGTCCTTGTCCGCGCCCGGGGGCAGGGTGATGGTGAACTCGGCGATGCTCTTTGATTTCTTGGTGTACGGGTGTGAGGCGTTCTGGATGGTCCACTTGCCAGGAATGACCTCCTGTAGGGTGAGCTTTTGCGCCTTGTTCTTGCTGTTGCGGATGCGGATTTCCCAGGAGCAGCGGACGCTGTGGGCCCCGGTCTTTTCGTACCCGGTCGGCACCCGCTCGATGGTGATGTCGAAGGCCTTGCCGATTTTCATCTCCGCCGTGGCGCCCGCGGCGGTCCGGTCGAGGGGGGCCTCGCCCAGGAGGTGCTTTCTGGGGCCATCCGCCTGGTACACGCGTATCGTTCCCTTGGGCAGCGGCTGGCCTAAACCTTGCTCGCCAGCGTTCCGAAAAGACAGAATGGCGTCAACAGGTTCCACAGTGGGGCCGTCATCGCGGCCACTGGGCAGCGCGTTGGCCTTGCCCAAAAGCTGGCGCGTAACGGGGAAGCCAGCGGTCTGGATGAATTTGATTTGACGTGTTTGTTGATTATTCAGTGTCACAGGCCGAGCAATGGTGTACAGGTGGTATTCGAACAGTTCTTCACTCGCAGCCGCGTCGAAGGACTTCTCCATGGCCATTGCCGGGGCGGCAAAACCGCCGCGCATGAGGTTTTGCTGCAGCGCCCTGGGCTCCCCGGCCAGCAGTTCAATGCGGGCATTGGCGTAGTCCACGCCGGTTTTGTTGGTTATGCGCGCCCAGCCGGAAAGCTGCCCGTTGGTCGCATCCTTGTTGACGGAGAGCACGTAGTCCATGTTCCAGGAGAGCTCACGCACCAGATAGCTGAGTTCGATATCCTGCTTGGCGGGGCCGGAGTTATCGACGCCGACGAGCAGCCTGGGGGCAGGGGAGAGCTGCCTCGGCACTTCGGGGAACACAATGCTTTCGTAGGGGCCGGAATACACGCTGCCATCGATGAGGAAGAGGGGCGCTTCGTCAACCGACAGGACCGTCGCTGTTTTTTGCACACGGCCATCGCGCGTGGTGCCGTCCGGGATTCTCAGCAGCACGTTTTTGCCCAGGTGCCTACGCAAAAGGGAGCTGGGGGTCAGCAGTTCCTCTTCAAAGGTGGCATCAAGCACCTTGAAGCCGCCGGAAGACGTTTTAGACGTTATTTGCAGCGTTTCCGGCTCTATTGTCGCCGGCAGGCGGGTGAGGGTAAGCGTTCCGGCCCCTTTGGGAACATCAAGGGACCGCTGCTCCGTGACCAACGAACGACCATTCTGCTGCACAGTTATGGCGACAAGCGCATCATCTTTGGCAAAAGCGCCGAGAGGCAGAACACCAATGAGCAAGAATGCCGCCACTATTTTTTTACACATACGCACTCCAGGATGTGGTTTTATGTGTTTTCCTTATACCCAAGCCACGGATGAATGAAAACAAGTAATACGAACTGACATTTTTGAAATCAAGAGATTTTCATGAGAATTTCTAATATCCCGACTTTATATTCTTATCGCTTCTATGGTCAATCAGCACTTTACAAAGGCCCACGATCTGGTTCACTAATGGGTGTAGATTACGTTTATCTCGTCACGGTGAGCAAGAGCCAAAGGCTCACCACCGCGTGGCATGAGGAGTCTCCCAACATATGTTTGCGATAATTGGAGTGTTTGTTGTCTTTGGCTGCGTTGTGGGCGGCTTCGTCCTTGAAGGCGGGCCCATTGCCGTCCTCATACAGCCCATCGAACTCCTTATTATTGGTGGAGCGGCAGTCGGCTCGTTCTTGATCGCCTCCCCCAAGAGCGTTGTGTTCGGCACAATGAAGAAGGCTGTCAAGGTCTTCACCGCCAAAGAAGCGGACAAGCAATCCTACTTGGACATCCTGTCCATCCTCTACACCCTGATGAACATGGCGCGTCGTGACGGCATCGTCTCCATTGAATCGCACGTCAGCAAGCCTGATGGGAGCGCTGTGTTCACCCGCTACCCTGCAGTCCTCAAAAACCATGAGGTCCTCGACTTCATCTGCGACAACTTCAAGGTGCTTTTGGCGGGCAACATAGAACCACACCAGTTTGAAGCCGTCATGGACATCGACATGGACGCCTCGCACAAGCACGAGTCCATCACACCAGCCGCCATCAACAAAGTGGCCGACTCGCTCCCGGGCCTGGGCATCGTGGCCGCTGTTCTCGGCATCGTGCTCACCATGGGCAAGATCAACGAGCCGCCTGAAGTCCTGGGCCACAGCATCGGCGCGGCCCTTGTCGGTACATTCTTAGGTATTTTGCTCTGTTACGGTTTTGCTGGCCCCATGGCGCAAAACCTTGAGTATCAGGTTAAGGAAAACCACTCCATGCTCGAGACCGTCAAGGCCGGATTGGTCGGCTTTGCCAGCGGATTTGCCCCCATGCTCGCGGTGGAGGCGGCCCGTCGGGCCATCCCCGGCAATGCCAGGCCGAACTTTGAGGAACTGGAGGGGGCTCTGAAGAGTGGCCAGAAATAAGGGCGGCACCATCATCATCATCAAGAAGAAGGGTGGTGAGCATGGTGGGCATCACGGCGGCAGTTGGAAGGTGGCCTATGCCGACTTCGTAACCGCCATGATGGCCTTCTTTCTTCTCCTGTGGCTTATTGCCGCCATGAAGCCGCAGCAAAAAGAAGCCATCGCCATTGTTTTCCAAGACACTGGCAAGAAGAGCTCCAGCGAGACCAAGCAGTCCGTGGTGATGCCCGCATTCATCCCCAAGGACGCCAAAACCGGCATCCCCAACGTCAATCTTTCGCAGCAGGACAAGCTCAAGTACGAGGTGGCCCTGCTGGTAAAGGAACTGCTGGCGCAGAACAAGGAACTGCAAAGCAACTCCGGCATCGCCTCAGACAACGCCGGCGTGCTGATGCAGGTGAACAACTCCGTCATGTTCGCCCAGAATTCTGCCGTATTGAAGCAGGATGCCACGAAAATTCTGGATGGCGTCACTGATATTCTGCTGAACCAGAAGGTCGATCTCGTCATCCG
>JAVBYL010000339.1 GCA_030824035.1 Humidesulfovibrio sp. | reverse complement strand
CCACGGGAGCCCGGCATGGTCAATTTCTTCATTCGTCGCCCCATTTTCGCCGCCGTCATTTCCATCCTCATCACCATCGTGGGCGGGCTGTGCATCGCCACCTTGCCGGTGGCGCAGTTCCCCAGCCGCATCGCCCCCTCCACGGTGCAGGTGTTCGCCAGCTACAGCGGCGCCAGCGCCCAGGTGGTGGAGCAGACCGTGGCCGCGCCCATCGAGCAGCAGGTGAACGGCGCCCAGGGCATGCTGTACATGAACTCCGTGTGCTCCAACGACGGGAGCATGGTGCTGAACGTCTCCTTCGCCCCGGACCGCGACCTGGAGCTGGCCACGGTGGATGTGCAGAACCGCGTGCAGCTGGCCCAGGCCACCCTGCCCGACGACGTGCGCCGCGCGGGCGTTTCGGTGATGAAGCAGTCCCCGGACATGGTGCTGGTGGTCAACCTCATCTCGCCCAAGGGCGTGTACGACTCGCTGTTTTTGGAGAACTACGCCCGCATCAACATCGTGGACGCCCTAAGCCGCATCCCCGGCGTGGGCAACGTCAGCCTGGCCGCGGGCCTCACCTACGGCATGCGCATCTGGATCGACCCCAACAAGCTCTCCGAGCTTGGGCTCACGGCCATCGACGTGGCCAATGCGCTCAAGGAGCAGAACGTGCAGGCCCCTGGCGGGCAGTTTGGCCAGCAGCCCGCGCCGGACAACGCGCCCTTCCAGATCACCGTGCAGGTGAAGGGACGCCTGGCCGAGCCCAAGGAGTTCGAGAACATCATCCTGCGCGCGGGCAGCGGCGGCAACATCGTCCGCGTGAAGGACGTGGGCCGCGTGGAGCTCGGCTCCGAGAGCTACCGGGGCTTCACCCGCCTCAACGGCAAGCCCACCTCCACCATCCTCATCTACCAGCTGCCCGGGGCCAACGCCATCGACCTGGCCAACCAGGTGCGCGCGGTGATGGTCGAGCGCGCCCAGTCGTTCCCGGAGGGCATGGAGTACAAGATCCCCTTCGACACCACCCGGTTCGTGCGCGCCTCCATCGAAAGCGTGCTGCACACCTTGTTCGAGGCGGTGCTTCTGGTGCTCCTCGTGGTGTTCATCTTCCTGCAGGACTGGCGGGCCACGCTCATCCCCATGATCACCGTGCCCGTGGCCATCATCGGCACCTTCGCCGCCTTCCCGCTGCTCGGCTTCTCCATCAACACCATCACCCTGTTCGCCATGGTGCTGGCCATCGGCATCGTGGTCGACGACGCCATCGTGGTGGTGGAGGCGGTGCAGCACAAGATCGACCACGACAAGCTCTCGCCCAGGGAGGCCACCATGCGCGCCATGGGCGAGGTGGCCGGGCCCATCGTGGCCATTTCCCTGGTGCTCATGAGCGTGTTTTTGCCCGCCGCCTTCATGACCGGCACCACGGGCCGCCTGTACCAGCAGTTCGCCGTCACCGTGGCGGTGAGCGTGGGCATCTCCGCCATCAACGCCCTCACCCTGAGCCCCGCGCTGTGCTCCATTCTGCTGCGGCCCGGCTCCGAAAAGAAGGGCCTGCTGGGCCGGTTCTTCGGTGGGTTCAACCGCGTGTTCGACTCCGTTACCCAGGGCTATTCCCAGCTGGTGCGCCGGGGCATCCGCATGTCGTCCGTGGCGCTGCTGGCGCTGCTGGGCGTGGTGGCCGCCACCGGCGGCGTGCTCAAAATACTGCCCACGGGCTTTGTTCCCGCGGAAGACATGGGCTACTACATCATCAGCGTGAACCTGCCGGAGGCCGCCTCGCTCAAGCGCAACGACGCGCTGCTGAAGAAGGTGGAGGAGGTGCTGCTGAAGGACAGCGCCGTGGCCGACACCATCGTCATGGGCGGCTTCAACGTGCTCACCGGCGGCTACAGCTCTTACACCACGGCGGTGTTCGCGGTGCTGAAGCCCTGGGACGAGCGCACGTCCAAGGAGCTCTCCCTCGCGGCGAGCATCAAGCGCGCCCAGGACCAGTTCGCCCAAATGCCCGAGGGGCGCATCCTGTGCATCCCGCCGCCGACGGTTTCCGGCATGGGCAGCACCGGCGGCTACCAGTTCGAAATGCAGGACCGCAGCAGCAAGTCCCTGGAGGAGCTGGGCAAGAACGCCGGGGCGCTGTGGAAGGCCACGGGCCAAAACCCCGCCGTTGGCGGCATGTTCACGGACTTCAGCGTGGGCGTGCCCCAGTACTTTTTTGATGTGGACCGCGACAAGGTGAAGGCCCAGGGCGTGGTGCTGAGCGATGTGTTCACCACCATGCAGATTCTGCTGGGAGGCATGTACGTCAACGACTTCAACAAGTTCGGCCGCACGTACCGCGTCATGCTCCAGGCCGAGTCGCAGTACCGCGTCAACGAGGACGACATAGCCCGGTTCTTCGTGCGCGGCTCCGGCGGCAGCATGGTGCCGCTGTCCACCCTGGGCACGGGGCACAGCATCAAGGGCTCGGAGTACATCCGCCGCTACAACCTGTACCGCTCCGTGGAGTTCACCACCGGGGCCGCGCCGGGCCACAGCTCCGGCGAGCTCATCTCCGCCATCGAGAAAACAGCGGCCAAGACCCTGCCCCTGGGCTACGGCATGGAGTGGACGGGCATAGCCTTCCAGGAAAAGCAGGCGGGCGCCCAGGCGCTCATCGCCTTCGGCATGGGCCTGCTCATGGTGTTCCTGGTGCTGGCGGCGCAGTACGAGTCCTGGTCCATCCCCTTCGCCGTCATCCTGTCCATCCCCACGGCGGTGTTTGGCGCCATGTCGGCCCAGCTGCTGCGCGGGTACGACAACAACGTGTACGCCCAGATCGGCCTGGTGGTGCTCATCGGCCTGGCGGCCAAGAACGCCATCCTCATTGTCGAGTTTGCCAAAATGCGGCGGGCCAGCGGGCTTTCCGTGGCCGAGGCCGCGGCGGAGGGCGCGCTGGCGCGGTTCCGGCCCATCCTTATGACCAGCTTCGCCTTCATCCTTGGCGTTGTGCCCCTGGCCATAGCCAGCGGCGCGGGCGCTGCGGCGCGCAACACCATGGGCACGGCGGTGTTCGGCGGCATGCTCTGCGCGGCGGCCATGGGCGTGCTGCTCATTCCGGTGCTGTACAGCGTGGTGCAGGGCTTCTCGGACAAGTTCGCCAAGAGGGCTAAGGGCGGGGATTCGGAAACGCCGGAGTAGGG
>JAVBYL010000282.1 GCA_030824035.1 Humidesulfovibrio sp. | reverse complement strand
GTTCCCGCCGTGGTGACGACGTCTTCCAGCAGGGCGACCTTGTCGCCGGGGGTGAAGTTCTTGAGCCCCTCGAGGTACTGGTTGGTGCCGTGGCCCTTGGACTGCTTGCGCACAATGAAGCCCGGAAGGGGGCGGCCTTCCAGGTGGGAAAGCACGCTCACCGCCGCCACGATGGGATCGGCGCCGAGGGTCATGCCGCCCACGCCCTTGGCCGGGGTGTTCTTCAGCATATCCAGAAACAGCTTGCCGATGAGATAGCCGCCCTCGGGGTGCAGGGCCGTCTGCTTGCAATCGAAGTAATAGTCGCTCTTCTTGCCGGAGGTGAGGGTGACCTCGCCTTCCACATAGGAGAGCGCCATGAGGTGGCGCGCCAGTGCTTTTTTCAGATCGTCCACAAAACCTCTCCTGAGCCTGGGCTTAGGCGCCGGGTCCGAACACGCGTTCGAAGATGGCGGACACATAGCGAAGGTAGTAGCAGGGGTCGAACACTTCTTCAAGGGCTTGCTGGCTTAAATGGCGCGTGATTTCCGCGTCGGCCATGACCTCGTCCTTGAAGGGCCTTTTGCCTTCCCAGCAGCGCATGGCCGGGGCCTGGACCATCTCGTAGGCCTTCTGCCTGGGCAGCCCCAGGTCGATGAGGGCCACCAGCACGCGCTGGGAGTAGAACAGCCCGAAGGAGCCCTCCAGGTTGCGCTGCATGTTCTCGGGGATGATGCGCAGGTTCTTCAGCAGTCCGGCTAGGCGGTTTAGTATGTAATCCGCCAGGATGGTGCAGTCGGGCATGATGACGCGCTCCACCGAGGAGTGGGAGATGTCGCGCTCGTGCCACAGGGGCATGTTCTCCATGCTGGCCAGGGCGTTGGTGCGCAACAGGCGCGAAAGCCCGCAAAGGTTCTCCGCGCTGATGGGGTTCTTTTTGTGGGGCATGGCGCTGGAGCCCTTCTGCCCCTTGGAGAAGCCCTCCTCCACCTCCAGCACCTCGGTGCGCTGCAGGTGCCTCAGCTCCGTGCACAGGCGCTCCACGCCGCCTCCCAGCAGCCCCAGGGTGGTGAAGTAATGGGCGTAGCGGTCGCGCTGGATGATCTGGGTGGAGACGGGATCGGCGGCCAAGCCCAGCAGCTGGCAGGCGTGGGCCTCCAGCTCGGGGGAAAGGTGGGCGTAGGTGCCCACGGCGCCGGAAATCTTGCCCACGCGGATGCCCTCCAGGGCTTCCACGAAGCGCGCGCGGTGGCGGTCGAATTCGGCGTAGAAACCGGCCATCTTGAGGCCGAAGCTGGTGGGCTCGGCGTGGATGCCGTGGGTGCGGCCCATGCACAGCTGGTCCTTGTGGGCCAGGGCCATGTCCTTCAGCACCGCCCGCACCTTGTCGATGTCCGCCAGGATCATCTTGCCCGCGCGCACCAGGATGATGGCGTTGGCCGTGTCGACGATGTCGGAGCTGGTACAGCCCAGGTGGATGAAGCGGGCCGAGGGGCCGACTTTCTCTTCCACGGCGGTGAGGAAGGCGATGACGTCGTGGCGCGTTTTTTCCTCGACTTCGAGGATGCGGTCCACGTCGAAGGCGGCCTTGGCGCGGATTTCGGCCATGTCGGCCTGGGGGATGACGCCCAGGGCGGTCCAGGCCTCGCACACGGCCAGCTCAACCTCGAGCCAGGCACCGAAACGGGCTTCCATGGTCCACAGGGCGGCCATTTCAGGGCGGGAGTAGCGATCGATCATGAAGGCTCCGCGGGGAGTTGGGCTGCGGGGCCCGGGGGCCGCCGCACGGGATTTATGTGTCTGGCACGAAACGACAGCTCCGGAAAACTCGAAAAAGGGCAACCTCAGCGGACACGAAAAAGGCAGCTTCGCGCTGCCTTTTCGCGTGGACCTCAGCTGCTGGTGGAGCAGGCTCCCGATGCCGCCGCGCAGGGCGTGCAGGGCTTGGCGGCCGTTTCGGTTGCCGGGGCGCTTGCCTGGCCGCCTGCCGGGGCGCTAGCCTGGCCACTTGCCGGTGCTGTGCCACCCTCGGGTGCTGGTGCGGCGGCGGGCGTGGTGGAGCTTTCGGTGGTGCCGGGGGCGTTGTAGCCGCTGGCGTACCAGCCGCCGCCCTTGAGGACGAAGGAGGTGCTGGAGATGAGGCGGGAGGCGCTGCCGCCGCAAACGGGACAGGGAATCTCGCGCTCTTCGTAGTCCTTCTGCCAATCCTCAAAGAGCTGTTTGCAGTCTTTGCAGCTGTACTCGTAAATAGGCATGCGTGTGTTCCTCCGGGGGGAAGCGGTCCGATGGGCCGCGTGGCGCACCGGGCCCGTGAACGGACCGGGCGGCCCGAGGGCCGCCCATTACTGTCCTTTCGCGCCTATTTCGCCTTGGCCGCAGCCTTGGCTTCGCGGATGCGCAGCTTCAAGCGCTCTTCACGGCGCTTGCGACGACGTCCGATCTCTTTCATGCGCTCAACTTTCTTATGCTTACCCATGTTGCCTCCTAAAAGCGCGGTGCGCTCTGTGAATGCGGTGTCCCTACCGCACATCTCCTCCCTTGTAAAGCGCATTGCCGCCCTGGCCGCCCGGCGTGCCCGAGGCGTGAAGGGTCTTGACGCGGCGGAGTTTGATGCCCATTATCACGCCAGGCGGAGAGCCGACCTAAATTCAATCCCCCAGGAGCGCACCATGGCTGCCTTTCAATTTGCCGAAGCGGTGGCGGACATCGCCGAGGTTTTTTTCTTTGAACAGTGGCTGCGCCACTACTATGTCGTGGAGATGGGCGACGAACTCGTGCTCGACATTCCCGAAGACGACATGAAGCTCATCTACGAAAAGCACCAGCACCTTGGCTCCCTGGCCGACATGCTGAACAAGCAGCAGGTGAGCTACGAGAGCTGCCAGGCCAGCGTCTGCTCGTTCCTGGGCGTGCGCTTCGATGGCTCCAAGTATGGTCCCAACGTGGTTTCCAGCACCCTGGACAGCAAGGCCTTCAAGATCGAGCTGTACGTCTTCAACGTGTGGCTCAAGGGACACGAGAGCTACCTGGACGCGGAAAAGCTGAGCTTTGGCGACTGGATGGAGATGTACAAGGGCTGGAACGGCATGGACGAGGTGAAGGAATACCGGCGCAAGCTTGAGGCGGGCGGCGGGGACCCCAACGAACCGGCCAGCAAGGCCGTCCACTAGGCCAGCGCCTTCGCCC
>JAVBYL010000230.1 GCA_030824035.1 Humidesulfovibrio sp. | reverse complement strand
CCCTCCGCCAAGGGACGAGTCCCTTGGAACCCGATACCGCCAGTGGGCTGCGGCTTCGCCGCAGTCCCCTGGCGGAAAACGGGTCAAGGGGGCCTAGCCCCCTTGCAGGGGTTCAGGGGGCAGCGCCCCCTGACGGGGTTCGAGGGGCAGCGCCCCTAATATTACTTGCCAGCCATTCTGCCCTTGAGGCGCAGGCCCACCAGCTTGATGAACCCGGCGGCATCGGCCTGATCGTACACGACGTCTTCCTCGAAGGTGGCGAGGTCCATGCGATACAGCGAGTACGGCGACTTGCGGCCCACGGGGATGCAGTTGCCCTTATAGAGCTTGAGGCGCACCGTGCCGGTGACCTTCTCCTGGGTCTTGTCGACCATGACCTGCAGGGCCTCGCGCTCCGGCGCGAACCAGTAGCCGTAATAGACCATTTCGGCATAGCGCGGAATGAGCGAATCGCGCAGGTGCATCACCTCGCGGTCCATGCACAGGCCCTCCAGGTCGCGCTTGGCGATGTGGATGACGGTGCCGCCAGGGGTCTCGTACACCCCGCGGGACTTCATGCCCACAAAGCGGTTCTCCACCATGTCCACCCGGCCGATGCCGTGGCGTCCGGCGATCTGGTTCAGGGTCAGCACCATCTGGGCCGGGGAAAGGGGCTTGCCGTTCAGGGCCACGGCGTTGCCGGCCTCGAAGTCCAGGGTGATCTCCTCGGCCTTGTCCGGCGCGTCCTCGATGGGCACGCAGTAGCGGTGGCAGCCCTTGGCGGGCTCGTTCCAGGGGTCTTCCAGCTCGCCGCCCTCAAAGCTCACGTGCAGCAGGTTGGCGTCCTGGCTCCAGGGGTTGGACTTGCTGACGGGAACGGGGATGCCGTTCTGTTCCGCGTAGGCGATGAGATCGGTGCGGGACTTCATGTCCCAGTCGCGCCAGGGGGCGATGGTCTTGAGCTTGGGGGAAAGGGCCATGGTGGCGAGCTCGAAGCGCACCTGGTCGTTGCCCTTGCCTGTGGCGCCGTGGGCCACGGCCTGGGCGCCCTCGGCCTCGGCTATCTCGCACATGCGCTTGGCGATGAGCGGCCGGGCGATGGACGTGCCGAGCAGGTAGCGGCCCTCGTACAGGGCGGCGGCGCGCAGCATGGGGAACACGAAGTCGCGGGCGTACTCCTCGCGGATGTCCTCCACGTAGGCCTTGGTGGCGCCGGTGGCCAGGGCCTTGGCCTCGACTCCGTCCAACTCCTCGCCCTGGCCCAGGTCGGCGGTGAAGGTGACGACCTCGCAATTATAGGTGTTCTTGATCCATTTGAGGATGATGGAGGTGTCCAGGCCGCCGGAATAGGCCAGGACGACTTTCTTGATGGCGCTCATGCGTATGCTCCGTTGCTTGGGATGTTACAGGGCCCCGAAGACCCACTCGAGAATGGCCTTCTGCATGTGCAGGCGGTTCTCGGCCTCATCGAAAATGGTGTCGGCATTGGCCTCGAAGACCTCGTCGGTGATCTCCTCGCCCCGGTGGGCGGGCAGGCAGTGCATCACCTTGCAGGTGGGCTTGGCCAGGGCCATGAGCGCATCGTTGAGCTGGAAGCCCTCGAAGGCCGCCTCGCGGCGGAGCTGCTCCGCCTCCTGGCCCATGGAAGCCCAAACGTCGGTGTTCAGGTAGTCCGCGCCGCGCGCGGCCAGCTGCGGGTCTTCCGTAAGCACGATGCGCGCGCCCTGCTCCCTGGCCTTGGCCAGAATGCCCAGGTCCGGGGTGTAGCCGGAGGGACAGGCCAGGGTCAGCTCGAACCCGAAGCGCGCCGCCGCCTCTATCCAGGAGTGCGCCATGTTGTTGCCGTCGCCTATCCAGCCCACTTTGAGGGAGCACAGCTCCGGGGTGCGCTCGTGCATGGTCAGCACATCGCTCATCACCTGGCAGGGGTGGTGCTCGTCCGTGAGGGCGTTGACCACGGGGATGCTGCCCCACTGCACGAGGGTATCCAGCTTCTCCTGGCCAAAGGTGCGCACCACCAGGGCATCGGCGTAGCGGGAAAGCACGCGGGCGGTGTCCTTCAGGGGCTCGTTGCGGCCCAGCTGCGACTCGTTGGGGGTCAGGAACACCGTGCTGCCGCCCAGGTGGCGCACGGCCACCTCAAAGGACACGCGGGTGCGCGTGGAGGCCTTCTCGAATATCAGGATGACGGTCTTGCCGTCCAATAGCTTCGTGCGGACGTCGCCGTCCTTGAGCTGCTTGGCCCGCAGGAGCACTTTGCGCGCGTCGTCCTTGGGCAGGTCGAGAATGCTCAGGAAATGTCTGGCCATGAGGTCTCCTCCTCCATTGCGATAAGCAGGCATTGCGATAAGCCGGGGGTTGTTGAAAAGGAAGTATTTTGCCCCAGCGCGCCGCCGTTGTAAAGGGGCCACAGACTGCGCCGGGGCCTAGGTTTGGGCGGTAGTCTTGGTGCTGGCACCAGCTGCGAGGGCGTCACCATCTTCTTCCGGGCACACGGCCTCCACGGCAATGTCAGTCAGCACGTCCATCTCGTGGCTGTGGTCGTACCCGGCAAGGTGCAGAATGCCGTGGGCCAGCAGGCGCACAAGGTGCTGGGCCGGGTCCTGGCCGTACAGGTAGGCCTCGCGCCCAAGGGTGTCCACGGAGAGGAACAGCTCGCCCAGGTCCGCCGGGCGCTCCGGGTCGGCCTCGGGGAAGCTCAGGATGTTGGTGGGGCCATCGCCGCCCAGGTGCTCGCGGTTCAGCGCGGCAATGGCGGCGTCGTCCATAAGCGTGAGGGACAGCCGCGCCCCGGTGAGGCCCAGGGCCTCCAGAATGGCGGCCACCAGGGCCGTGAGCTCGCGCCGGGCGAGGGGAAAGCGCGGGTCCAGCCGGGCCTGCACGGAAAGCGTGAGGAAGCGTTTCACGCCTTGCCCTTGGCTAGGCTGCGCACGTGGCGCTCGTAGGCGTGGACGATGCGGCCCACCAGCGGGTGGCGGATGACGTCCTCCTCGTGAAACTGCACAAAGCGGATGCCCTGCACGCCGTCCAGAATGCCCCTGGCCTCCACCAGCCCGCTCTTGGTCTGGGTGGGCAGGTCTATCTGGGTCACATCCCCCGTGACCACGCAGCGCGAGCCGAAGCCCAGCCGCGTGAGGAACATCTTCATCTGCTCCGGCGTGGTGTTCTGGGCCTCGTCGAGGATGAC
>JAVBYL010000345.1 GCA_030824035.1 Humidesulfovibrio sp. | reverse complement strand
CGTCAGATTTGAATGACCTTGCTGGCCAGGTGCAGGCTGGTGACCACGTCGAGCATGTTGGTGGTCTCGCCCACGCGTTTTTTCTCCGTCAGCTCAAAAAAGCCCAGGCAGGTGCCGCACACCAGCACGCCCACTCCGGCCTCGGCCAGGGCCTGGAGCTTTTCCAGCGCCGGGTGGCCCTCCGCGGCCAGCTTCACCGCGCCGTTCACCAGCACAATGCGCCACAGGCCCTTGCCCAGCTCCGGCAGGGTGGCCAAAAAGTTGAGCATGAGCTTGCCGCCCAGCTCGTCGCTGCCGCGTCCGATGGCTTCGGCGGTGAGGAAGGCCACGATGCGCTCCTGCTCCGCCGGTTTGCCCAGCGCCTGTGAAACCGCCGCCGCGCAGGCGTCGCCGTCCCAGGGCTCGTCTGCGCGCACACCATCTGCCGTGCCGCCCTTATTGCCGCGCGTCGCCCGCAGCGTCATGCCTCCGTCCGTCTCCTGCACCGCGACCACATACCCCTTGCCCGAAAGCAGGCGGCTGACGTTCTCCCGCGCGGCCTGGTCGTCCACCTGGATGTCCAGGCTCTCCGGCGCGTCCTTGTCCAGGGCTTCCATGGTGCGCAGCACCGGGCCGGGGCAGGCCAGGCCGCGACAATCCAGATTCACGTGCTTCGACATTGCGTCTCCTTGAACTTTTGGGGCTGATGTGGTCGTGCCCTCGCGCGCGGGCAGCGCCGGGCGTGTGTTTCGCGGCAGCATATCGCCAGAGGCATCGATACGTCAAATTTGCCCTGCCTATGCAAGGATGGGCACAAAAGGAAAGCGCCTGGACCAAGCGGTGCTCGGCCCAGGCGCGTTTGTGCCCTGTGTTGGTTTGGTCGTCTACTCGTCGCCCAAGCCCAGCTTATTCGTCGTCCGCGCCCTTGATGCCCAGGGCGTTGATGAGGCTGAGGAGCAGGCTCGGCTTGTCGTGCAGGTCGCTGGACTGCAGGAACATCATGCGCTGGCGGAAGCGGTTGCGCACCGTGGCCAGGTAGGCCGCGCGGTTTTCCACGTTGGCCGGGTGGTAGGCGTCGTAATAGCCGGGCAGCACGGCCTCCACGCTTTTGCGCGTGGGAATCTGCGCGCCGGGCAGGAAGTCCAGGTCCTCCCACTGAAGCTTGTTCAGCAGGATGGCGGTTTGCAGCGTGTGCGAGGTCTTCAGCGGGATGGGCCGCAGGTCCACATCGCTGGACTTCCAGAACCCGCCGGAGTTGAAGCAGTAGCCTGTGGCCCCGTGGTGGAAGACCTTGGTGAAGGCCTGCACATCACGCCAGAGCTCGTACACGCGGAAAGGATTGGCAAAGGGCACGAAGACGAGTTTCTGCAACTCCTCCTCGGGGACGTTTTCGGCGCGGTTGCGGCGGGTCATCAGGCTGGCGCCCATGGCCACGGCCAGGGCCGGGTCCTCAAAGCGCATCAGCGGCGGCAGGCAGGAGTCCTTCATGAGCCAGCAGATGGTGTCGGGGAAGCCGCAGCGGTTGACGTAAGCCCCCAGCAGATCGCGGTCGAACAGGGCGCGGCCGTTGGAGTTGCGCGTATCCTGCCCCAGGGGCAGCACCTTGCCGTCCACCTCGATGAGCCCGTGGTTCATGACGGAGATGATGTAGCGCCAGTCGTCGTGGCCCAGGGGGCGGGAGTCGGTCTTGTCGAAGAGCGTGGGCTCCCACACGCGGCACACCTTCTGCTCGCAGTCGATCTGGAAGGCGTCGTCGTGCAGCACCACCTTGGTGACGCCGGCCGGCAGGGTGCCGCTGTTGTCCGCGCTGTTGGTGTGCGAGCTTTTGCCCGTGCCCGAGAGGCCGAAGAAGGCGATGCTGCGCTTGCCGGCCTTGCAGGCGTCGTCGGCGCAGGCGGAGAAGTCCAGCTCCTTGATGCCGCCGTGGCAGGCGGCCATGCCCAGGCGCATGCCGCTGGTCCAGGCCAGGGTCAGCGTGCCCTTCTTGCGCTCGCCAAAGTAGCGCATGCCCAGGTTGAAGATGACGTTGGCGGTCTCGTCCACCAGGGCCAGCTGGGGGCCGCCGTGGTTGTTGTAGAAGGGGTCGGCGTTGTTCCAGAAGTTGTCGCCGATGATGAGGATATCCTGGATGGGCAGCTTGGGGCTGGCGGCGTATTGCTCGGCCAATTCGTCAAACGGGGTGAAGTTGGCCAGCCAGTTGAAGATGTTCACCGCGTCGTCCACGCCGCCCACCAGGGTGGCCTTGATCATCAGGTCGCGGTCCAGGCCGAGGACGGCGTGGGCCTTGATGAGCGGGCGTTTCTGGAAGTCGTACATGGCCTCGCGGATGTCGCCCAGCACCTTCTGCTGCTCCACCGGGGACAGGCTGTTGTAAAAGCGCCGGGCGTTGGCGCTGCGGCCCACAATGCGCCCGTGGCAGTTGTTGACCACCTTGGCGCCCTTGGGCAGGCCCAGACGTTCTGCGGCGGCGGGGTAAATGGGCATGTCCGTCACGGCGACATCGTGCTGCTGGCAGGCCAGCTCGTAGGCCTCGGCCGCGCTGACGGCGCGGACGCCCGGATCGAGGATGAGAGTCTCGGCGATGGAACGAAGCGGGGGAATCTTGGCCATATCGGCCCCGTAGAACTCAAAGCTGGACTGGCTGGACATCCGGATGTTCCTCCGTGAGGGACGGCCCTGGCGCGGCAAGATTTTACGCCGGGAGCACGACGCGAACACTCACCCCGGCAACGCGTTTGCGCGCTGGCAGGGGGGTATCCGCTGTCATGGTGCCAGGATAGGGCATGGCGGGGGGGGCGGTCAACCTGGGAATTCGCGGCCGGCGGTGCTGCTCGTATGTAGTGTGCCCCGGGCCGTGCCGCGCTGCGGGGAGTAGGCCTAGGCCGTGGCAGCCAGCGCCAGGTCGTCCTCGTCCCACACAGCCACGCGCAGGCCCAGGGCGGCGTAGTCCGCAGCCAGCGCGCCCTTTTGGCCCAGAGCCTCGCCCTGTAGGCGGCGGGGGATGAAAAGCGTATCGGCTGTGGCATGATCGGCCGTGGTGTGCACGGTGGGGAGCACCCCTATGACGTGCCCCAGCAGCGCCCGCGCCCGCGCCATCTGGCCCAGGGCGGGGTGGCGCGGCCCGGCGAGCACGCCCAGGCCCTCCTGCTCCGCCAAGCCGATGCGCGCGGAGGGCACGCCAGCGGCCCAGAGGGTGAGCA
>JAVBYL010000015.1 GCA_030824035.1 Humidesulfovibrio sp. | reverse complement strand
CTCGCGGCGGAGGGTCTGCCGCGCTCCGGCTCCCTGTCCTTGCCGCCCTTGCCGGGGCGCAAATTTTTGCCACCGGGTTTTTTACCGCCCGTCTCCCTGCCACCAACCTCTTTGCCGCCGTGCTCTTTGCCCCCTGTCGTTTGGCCCAGGGGAAAGCCCTGCCAGCGCAGGCCTCCCTCGCCCAAGTCCACGCCAAGCCCCAGCTCCAGGGCGTGGCGGTGCAGAAAAAACGCCTTGCCGCCAAACTCGCGCACCTCGCCCGGGGGCAGCGTGTCCAGGCTGGGCAACCCGGCCTGGGCGAGTTCCTCCGGGGAGAGCAGGCGGCCGCCCAGTTCGGCGGCGGCAAAGTGCCGGGGGGCCTGCTCCGGCTGCCCGTGCTTGATGAAGCGCGCCAGGAAGAACCCCTGGCCCTGGCCGCCCTCGCCACTTTCTTCGGCATCGGTGTTCTGCTCGCCCACGCGCAGCACCCCCTCCACGCCCGCCAGGGCTGGGGCCACGGGGGTAAAGCCCTGCGGCGCGGGCAGCGGCGAGAGGCGGAGCGGCAGGTTCGCCAAGGCCCAGGCAGCCTGCTCCTCGTTTTCGCGCACGTTGGTGGTGCAGGTGGAAAACATGAGCACCCCGCCGGGAGCCAGCAGCTCCGCCGCCTTGGCCAGCAGGGCGCGCTGCAGGCGCACCAGCGTCTCGGCCTTTTCCGGGGTCCACAGCTCCATGACCTTGGGGTTCTTGTCCACCGTGCCCCAGCCGCTGCAGGGCGGGTCGAGCAGGATGCGGTCGAAACACTCGGCGGGCAGGGGCAGGTGCTGCGACTCCACCCCGGTGGTGGCGGTGTTCAGCGCGTTCATGCGGCGCAGGTTCTGGCGCAGGGTGGCCAGGCGGTCGCGGGAGGGCTCCACGGCCAGCACGAACCCCTGCGGCCCTGCGGCCTGGGCCAGAATGCCGGTTTTGCCGCCGGGGCTGGCGCACATGTCCAGGCAGCGCGCGCCTAGCAGCCCCGCCTCACCGTGGGCCAGCAGCACCGGGGGCAGCATGGAGGAGCGGTCCTGGATGTAGATGAGGCCGAAGCTGGCCGCCAGGGAGGCGCCCAGGGGGAAGGGCTCGCTGGTGAGCCTGCGGGCCATGGGGAAAAAGGGCTCCGGTTCACTGGTGAACCCCTGCGCCGCCAGGAGCGCGTCCACCAGGGGGGCCTGGTGCGCGGCGGTGGTGATGCGGTACGTGCGGGCGGGGCGCTGGGCGGACGTGGGCTTGCTCATGGGCTCTCCTGGGGCGTGCTGCGGCAGTGATAGCCCGGCGGGCGCGCCTTGGCAATGCGGCCGCGCGCCGCCCCTGGCCATCGAAGCAGGCCCGGGGCCAGCTTTCCCGGCGGCGGACGCACCAAGGTTTCTTTTGCATGCCGCTTTCGTTGGTGCTAAATGGCTTCGGAGTTATGCCCCACATTCGCGTGGGCCCAACAGGAAGAGCAAACACCTGTTCCCCCAGTTTCAGGAGGAAACCATGTCCCGCAAGAGACTTTTTGGCCTGCTGCTCGCCGCCATGATGCTGGTGTTGCCTGCGTTGGCCCTGGCCCAGGGTGCGCGCACCTATGCGGTCCTGCCCCTCAAAATCAACGACGAGAAATTCCAGTACATGAGCCGTGGCGCGCAGAGCATGCTCTCCTCGCGGCTGGCCTGGATCGGCTACTTCGAGCCCGCCCCCATGGGCAACGTGGAGCGCGTGGGCACGCGCCAGCCCGCCAACGCCAACGATGCCATGGGCATGATGAGCCAGATCGGCTCCGACTTCCTCATGGCCGGCAAGATAGACTTCAGCGACAAGCAGGCCAACGTGGAACTGCGCGTGTGGGACCGCAAGGGTCAGAGTTGGACCAAAACCGCCCAGTCGTCCATCGAGGGCCTGGTTCCCGCCCTGGAGCGCGTGGCCTCTGAGGTGCGCGGCGAGGTGTTCAAGCGCCCCGGCGAGGACGCCAAGGCCCAGGAACGCAAGGAGGCCCGCAAGGAGCAGCTGGGCAAGGCCCCAATGCCCCAGAACGCGGACTTCGTCACCGGTGATACCGGCGAGACCCCGGTTGGCCCCGCGGGCGGCCCGGTGATGAACCCGCAGTTCCGCTACGAGGGCGGCGCCGAGACCCCTGGCCGCTGGCAGAGCCAGAGCCTGCGCTTCGCCTCTTCCGGCATGGTCACGGGCGACTTTGTGGGCGACAAAAAGAACCGCGTCATCATCGCCAGCGCCACCACCGTGTATGCCTACGAGTTTTTCCAGAACACCCTGAAGCCCATCGGCGAATACCAGCTCGGCATGCGCTACAAGGTGCTGCGCCTGAGCCTGATGGACCTGGACCGCGACGGCAAGGCCGAGATCATCGTCTCCGCCCTGAACGACCCCGAGGGCAACGCCGAGCCCCGCAGCTTCATTTTGAGCTACGCCAACGGCAAGTTCGAGAAGTTCATGGAGCCGGTGCGCATGCACCTCTCCGTGGTGCGCACCCCGCCCACCTTCACGCCCACGCTGCTGGGCCAGGGCAAGGGCGCCCATGCCCCCTTCGACGAGTCCGGCGTGAGCGAGATGATCTACTCCAACGGCGCGCTGCAGGCCGTGACCCGTCTCAAGCTGCCCAGCATCGCCAACCTGTACAACTTCTCCTACCTGCCCGACGGCACCTCGTACAAGACCGTGGTGCTGAACGAGTACAGCTACATGAAGGTGTTCACCCCCGATGGTGAGCCGCAGTACAGCCAGGAGGATGGCTACAACAGCTCCAACATTTACCTCATTATCGACGAGCGCCTCCCCGGCATGGACACCGGCAGGCGCGACAGCGGCACCGAGCTGTTCTACTACGTGCCCTTCCGCATGATTCCGGTCTCCTTCGACTCCAAGGGCAAGTACGAGCTGCTGGTGAACAAGGACATCTCCGTGGCGGCCCAGGTTTTCCAGAAGTTCCGCCGCTTTTCCCAGGGCGAGGTGCACTCCCTGTTCTGGGACGGCGTGGGCATGAGCCTGGCCTGGAAGACCCGCCGCATCAAGGGCACCGTGGTGGACCTGGGCGTGGAGGACTTGCAGAACAAGGGCACCAAGCAGCTCATCGTCTGCCTGAACACCTACTCCGGAGCCATCGGCGCGAGCAGCGAGAAAACGGTCGTCGTCACCTACGACCTGAACATGAACAAATAGGCCTGTGGCGGGGGGGCGGACGCTGG